>SXYE01000011.1 GCA_005789325.1 Actinomycetota bacterium | reverse complement strand
AGCTCCAGATGGAGGCGGACCAGACGTGTTCGTGCATTACTCAGCAATTCAATCTGATGGTTATCGTTCATTGAACGAAGAACAAAGAGTTGAATTCGATATCACCGAAGGCCAAAAAGGTCCACAAGCCGCAAACGTGCGACCACTTTAGACCAAGGACTTCATACATTAGACCCGCTAAGAAATTAGCGGGTCTTTTATTTTAACTAACTTAAAGTTTCAACCATTAATGCTTTTATAGTGTGCATTCTATTTTCAGCTTGATCAAAAACAATTGAATTTTTTGAATTGAAAACTTCTGCTGTTACCTCAACACCGGTTATGCCAAAAGATTCTTTTATCTTTTTTCCAATAGAGGTAGTGTCGTCATAAAAAGCAGGAAGACAATGCATAAATTTGATTTCACTGTTGCCCGTTAGATTTAGTACATCCTTAGTCACTCGGTATGGGTTTAGCAGATTAATTCTTTCTGTCCAAACACTTTCATCTTCACCCATGGAAACCCACACATCGGTGTGAACATAATCAACACCTTTAACTGCCTGGGCAACATCTTCGGTGATGGTGATTTTGCCACCAGATTTTCTTGCTAATTCCTGGGCAATGTCTTGAACTTGGGTGCTGGGACTTAATGATTTAGGACAAGCAAGTCTTACATCCATACCAAAGATTGCTGCTGTTACTAATAAAGAATTTCCCATATTGTTTCTGGCATCACCTAAGTATGCAAAAGAAATATCCTTTAACTTTTTATTACTGTGTTCTTTCATCGTCATGAAATCTGCCAACATTTGGGTAGGGTGCCAAGAATCAGTTAGGCCATTAAAAACAGGAACAGATGCATGTTGGGCTAATTCTTCTACAGAGCTTTGGGCAAAGCCGCGATATTCAATGGCATCAAACATTCTGCTCAATACACGAGCTGTGTCGGCAATGGATTCCTTATGGCCAAGTTGAGAGGAACTGGAATCAAAAAAAGTAGTGAAAGCTCCTTGATCATGGGCTGCAACATCAAAAGCGGCGCGAGTTCTCGTGGAAGTTTTTTCAAAGATAAGAGCAATATTTTTGCCTTTCAAGTATTTTTTTTCACGACCACTTTTTTTCTGCTTTTTTAATTTTTGGGCACGATCAATTATTTGAAGCAACTCTTTGTCACTAAAGTCGATTTCTTTTAAGAAATCTCTTCCCTTTAGTTTCATGAACGACTCTCTCTTCGAATTTAGAAATACGGGGCTGAAACCTCAATGCTACCTAAGGTATCTGCCAGAATCAGACTGTGACTACTCCTCTTGATAACCCAGGCTCCTTGGGCGACACCCTGCTCGATGAAAAAACGCTAGAAACAAATGATGACGGGGATCATGAGAAATTTGCACACTATGTGGAAAAAGAAAAGATTGTCGAAAGTGCAGTTACTGGAAAACCTGTAATCGCATTGTGTGGCAAGGTCTGGGTTCCGGGTAGAGACCCTGGAAAATTTCCCATCTGTCCAGACTGCAAAAAGATCTTTGATTCACTTAAGTGAGTAGCCAAAACACTTTTTTAGTGCGAATATAAATTTATGTCTATTGCCCCCTTAGAAACACAAAGTGTTTCTTCAGAAACAAAAACCAATCCCTCCTGGGTTTGTATTGTGTGGAATGACCCAATTAATTTGATGAATTACGTAACCTATGTTTTTATGACCTACTTCAAGTACTCAAAAGAAAAAGCTGAAACTTTAATGCTACAAGTCCATAATGAAGGTAAGTCAGCTGTGAGTGCGGGTTCTCGTGAAGAGATGGAACGAGACGTTAACGCTATGCATTCCTACGGCCTCTGGGCCACATTGCAGAAATCATAATTAATGGAAAACCGAGGATTTAAAAAACAGGCAAACGGGGAAATCAAATTTGAAATTGAACCCCTAGAAATAGCCTTACTAACTTCCATGATTGAGCAAGTGGTTGCGCTTTTAACACCTCTAAATGTCGAAGAAAACCAAGACCCACTTGCCCAAATGGTCGGTATAGATGACAATGCCAAAAAACCTGATGATGATGTGCTGCTTCGACTTCTTCCAGATGCCTACCAAAATGACAAGAAGGCTTCACAGGAATTTAGAAGATTTACTGAAAGATCATTACGAGAAATAAAAACTAAACGAGCAAATCTAGTTTTAGAAAATTTACCTGAACCCGATCAGGCAATTTTAATTAAACCCAAAGACTTTGAAGCGTGGTTAACGGTATTAAACGATGTGAGATTGGCTTTAGGAACCAGGGTTGGAATCGATGAAACAGATGAAGAAGATTTAACAGAAGAGGAAGAAACTGATCATGCTAAGGAAATCTATTCTTGGCTGACCTGGTTGCAATCAAATCTGCTTGAAGAAATTAGTTCATAGAAAAATTTAAGGGCCTTGAGTTTCACCCAAGGCCCTTAAATTAATTACTTAACTGACTTTAGTGACCTTCGCTCTTCGCGAATGATCTGTCATCAGCAAAGCTCTTCAAGCGTGCGATCTTGTAAATCAATAGACCGAATACGCACTTAGCCAAAACGTCTGCAATTGAGTAGCCGTATTGACGGAACACGAATGAACCTGGACCTTCAAACCAGTCACTATTGAACCAGACACCAAATACTGGGAATAGATAACTGATTGGGTAAACGCCCCAAGTTGCAATAAGAGTTAAACGCAAACCTCTTAATTCTTTCGCAACACCTGCTGGTTGGCGTCCCATGGACTTACCAAGTTCAACAAATAGAATCCAAAGAATGTATAGGAATGGGATTGTTGAAAGTGCTCCCCAAACCAATTTTGGACCAATTTCAGCAGTAACTTCACCTGGGTAACCAAGGATGATCATCAATGCTGATGCTGGAACTAAACGAACTAGCAATTGGCTTTGAACTTTCTTTGCCAATGCAAGTACTGCAATTGTTTCTACAAGTAGTAGAGGAACAGTTAGAAGCCAGTCAACGTAGCGATAAGCTTCGTTGAATCCTTCTCCTGCAACTAATGAGTAATCTCCACCAATTGTTGTTTGAATATATGCGTGGCGGAAAGAATCAAAAATTCTCCAATAATGATAAGCAGCGATACCGGTAACAGTTGCTGATGTAATCAGCGCCTGACGGTAACGAGGCAGTACACGGCCTTGTGCAACTAGCATGAATAGTGTTGCAAAAATCATCGATGCTAAAGCAAAAGACAAGACGTTGTATACAGCCTGGAACTGTCCGTTAGACAGTACTGATACTCCAACCATGTCGAACTCCCAAAACGACAACGCAGCAGACTCGAATTCTTTCCATTGAAGAAAAGTTCCAGCCCACTACCACCCGAATTTCGGGCTGAGACTGACCATATCGCCAAATTTCCAATCTGGACAACATCTGAATAGGATTTTCTCGATTTTTTGTGAAAAATCACCAATATCCAGGGGGGAATAAGGCAAATTGGGTTCCCGCAGGTAGAAATTAGGGGCTTAGTTTAAAGGCAATAGGCTTTGTTTAATCATGAACAATGCACCCATTGGAGTACTTGATTCTGGTGTAGGTGGACTAACAGTTGCCCGGGCAATTTTGGATCAATTACCCAATGAACCAATCAGATATATAGGTGACAGTGCAAATGGACCATATGGTCCAAGACCAATTGCAGAAGTTCGAAAATTTTCATTACAAATAATGGATAAACTGGTTGAAGATGGGGTTAAAGCTTTAGTAATTGCCTGCAACACCGCATCTGCTGCGACTTTGCGCGATGCTCGCGAGCGATACAACGTTCCTGTTGTTGAAGTAATTGGACCAGCTGTGCGAAGAGCTGTATCTGTTACTCGAAACAAAAAAGTTGGAGTAATTGGAACAAAAGCCACCATTGAAAGTGGTGCCTACGAAGATGCTTTTGCTGCAGCACCTGAAATTCAATTGTTTTCCAAAGCGTGTCCTAGATTTGTTGAATTTGTAGAAAGCGGTATTACATCGGGAGACGAAGTATTAAGTGTTGCCAAAGATTACTTAGAGGAATTAAGAAATCAGAAAATTGACACCGTTGTATTAGGCTGCACGCACTTTCCACTTTTATCGGCTGCTATTGGGTTTATTCTTGGGCCTGAGGTGGCAATAGTTTCAAGTGCGGATGAAACAGCACGTGATCTGTATCAAGTTCTTGTAACAAAAAAACTACTTAGAGACAAAAACCTAGCTGCACCTGCTCATGAATTTCTTGCCACAGGAGATGTGTCAACTTTTGCACCCCTTGCTAAGAGGTTTCTGGGACCCGAAGTCGCGAATGTTCAACAAGTTTAATAACACGATAAGGTGGAGCACATGACCAGAAGTGACGGCAGAACAAAAGATCAATTAAGACCTATAAAGTTTGAAACAAATTGGTTAGAAAACGCAGAAGGCTCTTGTTTAGTTCATTTCGGTAGAACTCGCGTCTTGTGTGTGGCATCTGTTAGCGAAGGTGTTCCAAGATTTAAAAAAGATTCTGGTGAAGGTTGGGTAACTGCTGAGTATGCGATGTTACCTAGATCAACTGAGTCAAGATCAGATCGCGAATCTGTAAAAGGAAAACTTGGTGGTCGAACCCAAGAAATATCTCGCCTAGTGGGCAGAAGTTTAAGAGCAGTTATTAACAACAAAGCTTTGGGCGAAAACACAATTGTTTTAGATTGCGATGTTTTACAAGCCGATGGTGGAACCAGAACCGCAGCAATTACAGGTGCATACGTTGCTTTAGTTGATGCTTTGAAGTGGGCAAAAAATAAAGGAATAATTAAGTCAGTTGAAGACGTATTAATCGATTCAGTTGCCGCAGTAAGTGTTGGAGTAATTGATGGGGAAGTTCGCCTCGATTTACATTACGAAGATGATGTGCGTGCTCAAACGGATATGAATGTGGTCATGACAGGAAGTGGCAAATACATTGAAATTCAAGGCACAGCAGAGGGTGCCCCTTTTGATAAAGCCGAATTAGATAATTTATTAGCAATAGCTGCAAAAGGTTGTGCCGAATTAACTAAGTTGCAATTAGAAGCCCTCAAATAGAGATGAAAAAAATTGTGTTGGCAACAGCCAACACTCATAAAGTAACTGAATTTCAACGAATCTTGGGTGAGCTACTTCCCGACTTAGAACTGATTGCCTCAAGTGATTTTTCGAACGTTCCAGTTATTGAAGAAACTGGGGCCACCTTTGCTGAAAACGCTTTATTGAAAGCAAAAGTGATTAATAAGTTCACGAAATTGCCAGCTATTGCTGATGATTCAGGCTTAGTTGTTGCGTCACTAAATGGTGCCCCTGGAATATTTAGTGCCCGCTACGCAGGAATAAAGGCCTCAGATCAAGAAAATGTGGCCAAATTGATTTCAGATATTGAAAATATTGATGACTCCTTACTCGAAGCTAGTTTTGAGTGCGCAATAGCTCTAGTTGACCGGGAGCAAAATTTGGAACTAGTTGTGCAAGCACAGATGCCCGGCAGGGTAATTAAGCAGGTCAGGGGAGCAAATGGTTTTGGTTATGACCCAATGTTTATTCCCCAAGGATTTTCCAAAACAGCTGCTGAGTTAAGTGATCAAGACAAAGACAAAATTAGTCATCGAGGAATTGCTTTACGGAAAATGTCTGGGATCTTAAAACAGTTACAGGGCTAAGCCCAGTTGTGCTTTGTCTGCTGTATTGTTTGACCTTCATACAACTTTAATTTGGAGGTTCGTTGGATAAAAAATTCTCAGGCCAAGTGCTAGTTCTTGGCGCAGGTTCAGTGGCTCAATGTTCTTTACCCCTGATTTTGAAACACATCGCAAATCCTTCGCAAGTCACCGTGATTGACAAAGATGATCGATCAGATCGAATAATGAATGAAATAAAACAAGGTGTTACTTTTAAAAAAGATTTGATTACCAAAGAGAATTTAGCTGAAAAACTATCAGCCCATGTTTCTGCGGGAGATTTATTATTAGATCTTGCCTGGAACATTGATTGCAACGCAATATTGCAATGGTGTCATGACAATAACGTTTTGTATTTGAACACATCTGTTGAGGAGTGGAATCCTTATGTGGATGGTGCAGATCGTCCTGTTTTAGAGCGAACTCTTTATCCAAGACATATGAGAATTCGTGAAATGATGAAAACCTGGGATAAAAAAGGACCATCAGCTGTTGTTGAACACGGGGCAAATCCTGGTTTAGTTTCACATTTCACTAAAGCGGCCCTTGTTGATATTGCAAGCAAACTAAAACAAGATTCCAAATCAAATGACAAAATTGAAACTGCCCTTAAAGAAGAAAAATACAACGAATTAGCTCATCTATTAGGTGTGAAAGTAATTCATATTGCAGAACGAGATACCCAAATCACTAATAAACCTAAAAAGGTTAATGAATTTGTTAACACTTGGTCTGTGGAAGGTTTTTATGAAGAAGGAATTGCTCCAGCTGAACTTGGTTGGGGAACACATGAAAAAGAGTTACCTAAAAATGGAATTATGCATACCGGAAATGGTCCATGTAATCAAATAGCAATTGCACAACCTGGTGCTAAAACTTGGGTTAGATCTTGGGTACCTGATTCTGAAACAATTGGCATGGTCATTAGACACGGTGAAGCATTTACCATCACAGAACATTTAACTGTTAAGGGTGATTCAGGAAAAGATATTTATAGACCTACTGTGCATTATGCATATTGTCCTTCAAATGAAGCTATTGTTTCCATGACTGAATTAGAGATGCGTCAATGGGATTTGCAACAAGATCAAAGAATTATGAACGAGGAAATTATTGATGGGGAAGATCGTTTAGGTGTTTTGTTAATGGGTCATGAATACAAAGCTTGGTGGTATGGATCTTTGCTCTCAATTCATGATGCAAGAAAACTAGTTCCTGGACAATCTGCTACCACTTTGCAAGTTGCATGTTCTGTTATTGCGGCTTCAATGTGGATGATTGATAATCCAAATGAAGGAGTTTTAGTTCCTGATCAATTGCCTTGGAAATATGTTTTGAACATTGCCAAAGATTATTTAGGTGAAATGAAATCTGTTGCTGTGGATTGGGATCCGCTGAAAACAAGAAATGATTTATATAAGGGTCTAAATGGCAGAAGTTATGACAGTGACCCTTGGCAGTTCAATAATTTTCTTGTTTAGCTTTTGATTTTGGTGCGGGAGAGGGGACTTGAACCCCTACACCTTTCGGCGCTAGATCCTAAGTCTAGTGCGT
>SXYE01000063.1 GCA_005789325.1 Actinomycetota bacterium | reverse complement strand
TGGTTTACTGGCTAATTTATAAAGCTCCATTGGCCAGTAATCAAAACCAAAGATTTCAGCATCCGGTAATCCTTCAACGTTGCCAAAGGAATCTTTAGCCATCGCAGCAACTTTGTGAGTGTGGAAGGAAATATCTGCATACATTTTGCATTCGGATAAAGAATGACCTGTAGTTATTGCACCAAGATCGGGAACTAATACCACTCTTGGAACTGAATCATGAATTGAATAACCAGGCGTCAAAAGATTTTTATTTGCTTCAAAATATGATTCGTACTTCTTGGCATAATCATCTATTGATTTAATTGATTTATCTTTGTCCTTTGGTTGAGTCAAAACTGCAGACCAAGGTTTAATTCTCAACATGTGATCAGCGCTAGAAACACCAGCACTCAAAATTTCTTCAACATCTTTTCTGCTTGATATTTCTTTCAAACGAGTATCAAGACTTAAAATCTTTTTCCCTTTTTTGTTGAGTCTGCCTCTAATTTGAAGCAATAGATTCTTATATTCTTCATCGCTGTAATCAATGTGTTGAAAAATTGACTCAGGTCTTTTTGATAGTGAACCAAGATATTTTTCAACTTTGTTTATTACATCAAGATTTTTTTGCTTACATTCATCACTGTCATCTGACCACACAATTAATCCGTGATGGGCAAGAATAATTCCTTCAGCATCTTTTAGAAATGAAGCTTGTTTGCTTAATTCAAAACCTGGTCTGATCCAATCAACGTAGGCAAAGTTTTCACCTAAAGCTTCCTTAACTGCCTTTTCGCCATTTTTGTGATTAGTTAGAGCACAAATTGCATCAGCGTGCACATGGTCAATATGTCTAAATGGCAAGAATGCGTGCAAAAGGGTTTCAATTGATGGTCTTCTACTTGCAGGATCCACTAATGCTCTACTTACTAAATCAGTCATTTCCTCATCAGATAACTTATCAAAATTAAGTATTTGAAGTAATTCATCCATGTATAAGGCTGGGTAATCAACTGCTTCGGCGTTCATCATGTCGGCCCCGGAGCCTTTAACCCATAAAACTTTTTTACTTCTATTGAAATGATCAACAATTTCACCTTTTGCAGAAGTATTTCCTCCGCCATAAACAACAAATTCTTGGTTTGCTCCTAAGAATTTAGATCGTTCAACTAAATCCTTTAAAGGTGTTGGAATATTTGTCATTTAGGCATTCGCTAACTTTGAGGCAGGTGTTATTCCGTTTGATATTTCATAAACGCCTTTTTCAGTAACTAGAGCTGAAATTAGTTCAGCAGGAGTAACGTCAAATGCGGGATTTAAACCTTTTGATTTAAGAGGTGAAATTCTTTGTTCATTTAAACTTAAAATTTCATTTTCGTCTCGATATTCAATTTCGATATCAGCACCAGTTAGTGTGGCAACATCAACAGTTGATTCAGGTGCTACAACAACAAAAGGGATTCCTGCATATTTACAAGCCAATGCAACTGCAAAAGAACCAATTTTGTTTGCTGTGTCACCATTTGCAGCAACTCGATCTGCCCCAATCAAGGCAACATCAACTTCACCGCGAGCAATAATGCTTGTAGCAGCACCATCTGCAATTACAAAATGTTCAATATTGTCATGAGCTAATTCCCAAGCAGTTAGTCTTCCACCTTGTAACAATGGTCTTGTTTCATCAGCAAAAACATGTTTTAGAATGCCACGTGAATTCATTTCTCTGATTACTCCAAGCGCTGTACCCCAAGTTGTTGTTGCTAAGGATCCGGTGTTGCAATGTGTAAGAGCACGTATTGGTCTATTTTTTACTTTGGATTCAATCCAACTGGAACCAAACTTACCCATTTGTCTATTGCCTGCTTCATCTTCTGCAGCAATTTGATTTGCTTTGGCAAGTACTTCGTCAATGCCTTGTTCGACAAAAGGTAAAACTTTGTCAACACCCCAAGCTAAATTGACTGCTGTTGGTCTGGCATTTCTAATTCTTAAGAATTCTTCATTTCTTTTTTCATTACTCCATTTTTCTTTCACTGCTTGTCGCATTGCTATTACAATTCCCCAGGCACCAGCTGCACCTAGTGCAGGTGCTCCACGCACGGCTAGTTTTTTAATTGCGTCTACTAATTGGTCTACTGTTTCTATGTTTAGGTTGATCTCTTGTTGCGGTAGTTTTGTTTGGTCAATAAGGACAAGTTCATCGTTTACCCACGAGATTGCACGAATTTCACTCACTTGACACCCTTTAATTGTTAGTCAATAGTTGTCCTACAACTAGTGGATAATAGCCTCTTAGATATTCTCGAGAATGTCAACTCCTCTGGACAAAGCGTTATTGAAAAGAAATGAAGGCCTAGCGTGAACACTTCTGCTGAGCAGTTTGGCGGTCGAGCCAGCCTGACTCGTCGAATCAGCGACGATATTAGAAGAAGAATCCTGGCCAAAGAATGGGCACCTGGGGAAAAGATCCACAGCGAATCTGAGCTCTCTACTACCTACAAAGTTTCCCGGGTAACTGTTCGAACCGCTTTGAAAACTTTGGAATATCAAGGACTCGTTGACATTCGTCATGGTTCTGGAACTTATGTCAATGATTTTGGTAGAGCTATTCCAACAGGTTTAAATGAACTTCGCTCCATGTCTGAAACTATTAGTGAGCTTGGTTATGAACCAGGTATGGAATACAAGATCGCTGATATTAGACCTGCCACAGATTTAGAAATAGAAAAATTACAACTAGACTCACCTGACTCAGTTCTTTATTTAGAAAGAGCAGTGTTAGCAGACGGTAAAGCTGTAGCTTTTTCTTATGACACAATAAATATAAGTTCACTTCCCTCAGATGTGGTTGAAGAAATGAAAAGAGGAAGTGTTTTTGCATCTCTTGACACGATTAATTCAAGACCTATTAGAGCTCTCGCTGAAGTTGATGCAGTAATAGATAAAAATATTGGTTGGGGCTCACAAAGGCCAGAGGATGATTTATTTCTTTTACTACAACAAGTTCATTATGCAGGAGATGGTGAACCATTAATGTACAGCAGAACCTATTTCATGAAAGGCCGTTTTCAATTCTTAATCTTAAGGACAAGATAAAATGAAATTAAAATCAATTATCTTCTTAGCGTTATTGTTTTCACTTTTTATTTCTCCAGCCCAAGCTCATACCGAACTAGTTTCAGTAGACCCTGCGTCTGAAACTGCAATTCTTACCTATCCTGTCGAAATCAAATTAACTTTTGGAGAAGCAATTATTGCTGATGCAACTTTTGCATCTATTACTTCAGAATCAGGTTCAGTTGAAGCAACCTTAAGAATTGAAGCAGCAGATGTTTATATTTCAATTCCATCTGATCTTGTTTCCCCTGAAATAACTATTGCTTGGAAAACTGCGGCTTCAGATGGTCACCCATTAGATGGTGAAATCAAGTATTTACTTGCTCAAGCAAAAGCAGAACCAGCAGCAAGTCCGACTGAGGAAATAGTTGAAGAAGAAGTAGTTGCCATTAGTGCCCCAGTTGAACCGAATTCATCAAACATTAGTTGGCTGCAATGGTTGTCCCTGGGTGCTTCTATTGGCATTGCAATAACATTTTTCTTAAAAATGCGTAAAAAATAAGAGACGTTCAAATTTCTTGAACGTCTCTTAAGTTATTTTCTAATATTTAGTGAGAATGTCCGCCCGCGCCGTGACTATGGCCGTGACCTTTTTCTTCTTGGTCGGCTTTCTTTTCCACAACCAAAACATCAGTAGTCAAAAGCATTGCTGCAATTGATGCTGCATTTTGTAGGGCAGATCTTGTAACTTTTACAGGATCAACAATTCCAGCTTTTAACAAATTACCGAATTCACCAGTTGCAGCGTTGTAGCCTTCACCAGTTTTCATTTCAGCAACTTTTGCTGTCACAACGTAGCCTTCAGCACCTGCGTTTTGTGCAATCCATCGCAATGGTTCAACCCCTGCGATGCGAATGATTTCAACACCTGCTGCTTCATCACCAGTTTTGTTTAATTTATCTTTCAAAACTGATACTGCTTGAGTTAAGGCAGATCCTCCACCGGCCACAATTCCTTCTTCAATTGCAGCACGTGTTGCAGAAATTGCATCTTCTACACGAAACTTAGTTTCTTTTAATTCAACTTCAGTTGCGCCACCTACTTGAATAACAGCAACACCACCTGAAATTTTTGCAAGGCGTTCTTGAAGTTTTTCTTTGTCCCATGATGAATCAGTTCGTTCCATTTCGGCACGAATTTGTGCAATGCGAGCATCAACTGCCTTTTTGTCGCCTGCTCCACCAATAACTGTGGTGTTATCTTTTGTGACAACCACACGTTTGGCTTTACCTAATACTTCTAGGCCAACTTGATCAAGTTTCAAACCAACTTCTGGTGAAACAACTTGGGCAGCAGTCAAAATTGCTAGATCTTCCAACATTGCTTTACGGCGATCACCAAATGCAGGAGCTTTCACAGCAACTGAGGTGAAAGTGCCTTTAATTTTGTTGACGATCATTGCACTCAAAGCATCGCCTTCAACATCTTCAGCGATAACAATTAGTGGTTTGCCTGCTTGGACAACTTTTTCCATTAAAGGAAGTAATTCGTTGATTGAGGCAATTTTGTTTTGTACTAGTAATACAAAGACATCTTCCAAAACTGTTTCCATGCGTTCAGCATCAGTCACAAAATATGGAGAGATATAGCCTTTATCAAATTGCATACCTTCGGTGTATTCAAGCGCTACATCCATAGTTGAAGATTCTTCAACAGTGATCACACCATCGCGACCTACTTTGTCGAAAGCTTGTGCGATTAAATCACCAAGTTTTGGATCTTGGGCAGAAATTGTGGCAACCTGTGCGATTTCTTCTTTGCCATTAACCGGTTTTGCTAGGCGATGTAGTTCTTCAGTTACTGCAGCAACTGCAGCATCGATACCACGTTTAATTCCCATTGGGTTTGCACCAGCTGCAACTTGGCGTAAGCCTTCATGCACCATAGCTTGAGCTAAAACAGTTGCAGTTGTTGTTCCATCTCCTGCAATGTCGTTAGTTTTTGTGGCAACTTCTTTAACAAGTTGAGCACCTAAGTTTTCAAATGCATCTTCTAATTCAATTTCTTTGGCAATGGTTACACCGTCATTAGTAATTGTTGGTGCACCCCATTTTTTACCAATTACAACGTTACGACCCTTTGGTCCAAGTGTGACTCGAACAGTGTTGGCTAAAATGTCAACGCCGTTTTCTAATTTGTGACGGGCTTCTTGATTGAAGTCCAGAATCTTTGCCATTTGTTTTTATTTCCTCTTCAGCTAATTAACTTTTTATTTGCTCCGAAAAATTCCTTTTTCGGAGCAAATTTATGATTTTGGGTTTCTTATTTTGAAACGACTGCGAGCACATCGCGTGCTGACAACAGCAAATAGTCTTTGCCGTCGTAGCTAACTTCAGTTCCGCCGTATTTTGAGAAAATTACGGTGTCACCAGTTTTGATATCCATTGGTATGCGCTTTTCGCCGTCTTCATCAAAACGACCTGGGCCAACTGCAATGACTTTTCCTTCTTGAGGTTTTTCTTTTGCAGTGTCAGGAATTACTAGGCCTGACGCAGTTTTTGTTTCAGCGTCTAGTACTTCAACGAGGATTCGATCCTCGAGTGGTTTAATTTGGACCGCCACGGTCTACTCCCCTTCATGGGATTTTCTTTATCGGAATGGTTTCTTGCCCAACTTCTTAAAAAGCCAGGAAAGACTTAAGCCCTAACTTACCAAGGCCTTAGCACTCTCTCAAGTTGAGTGCCAGCATCTGCTTATTTGCTGGGGGAATTAGGAAGCTTTAACCTGGGTGATGGGAAGGATCGGATCAACTTCAAAGTTGAGTTGACTTGGCTCAATTCCTGCACTAAATAAATGTGAACCTAAGGCTGCCACCATTGCACCGTTGTCTGTGCAAAGTCCTGGGCGAGGAATTCTTATGGTTACTCCAACTTTTTCAGCTTCACTAATAGCCATACTTCTTAATCTTGAATTAGCAGCAACTCCGCCACCGATAACAACTGTATTAATTCCTGTTTGTTTTGCAGCTAACAAAGTTTTCTTTACTAAAACTTCTACAACTGCTTCTTGAAATGAAGCTGCCACATCAGAGACTGGCACTGCTACCCCAGTTTTTTCCCAAGCTTGCACCCATCTTGCTACAGCAGTTTTTAAACCAGAGAAAGAAAAATCAAAGGTGTGATTTATTAGATCATCTTTGCTCATTAATCCTTTTGGAAATTCAATTGCTAATGCGTTTCCTTCTTGAGCAGCTTTATCAATCCAAGGTCCACCCGGAAATGGTAAACCTAAAACTCGTGCGACCTTGTCAAAAGCTTCACCTGCTGCATCATCTAGTGTTTTACCTAAGGATTCAATTTCATAGTTGATGTTATTTACTTTCAATAATGAGGAATGACCACCACTTACTAATAGTGCCAAAGTAGGTTCAGGAAGTTTTCCATTTTCTAATGTGTCAACTGCAACATGGGAAGCTAGATGATTAACACCATAAACTGGTTTGTTAAGTGCAACACCTAAAGCTTTTGCTGCTGCAACACCTACCACTAAAGCACCTGCTAAACCTGGGCCACTTGTAACTGCAATAGCATCTATTTGATTTAAATTAATTCCTGCTGCTGCTACTGATTTTTTTATGGTAGGAATCATGGCTTCAACATGGGCTCTTGATGCAACTTCAGGAACTACACCTCCAAAACGTGCTTGTTCTTCAACCGAAGATGCCAAAGTGTCAGCTAGAAGATCTGTGCCTCGAACTATTCCAATTCCTGTTTCATCACAAGAAGTTTCAATTCCTAAAATCAGGGGATTTGTCATTTACTTCTCAAATCTAATTGCATAATTACTGCATCAGATCCATTTGGATAATAATTAGATCTTTTGGCAATTTGTTCAAATTTTCTTGATAAATACAAGGAGATTGCTGGTTTGTTATCAGCCACCACTTCGAGAAAGACCCGGTTGGATTTATGTTCTTTTACTTTTTCTAACAAAGCGTCAAGTAGTTGTTTACCGTAACCTTTTTTTTGATATTCAGGTTTTATCACCATTGTTTGAATATCGGCATCTACCCCATTGAATGCAACTCCCCCGAATCCAACAATTTCCTTTTTTTCATCAACTAAAGCCAAGTAGTAACGGTTTCGTTGAGTTAGCTCTGACCAAAATGTTGCTAAAGACCAAGCTGTGGCATTAAAAGCTGACTTATCTATTTCATGAGCTTTTGCTACATGCCACCAGGAAAATTCTGTGAGATTTAAACTCATGCGCGCTCTGCCAAAGTTAAAGCATCTGGTCTACGTAAATACAAAGGTATGGGAGGAAGTAAGACTTGGCTTGGTAGAGCCACAATTGAGCCATCACCTTTGGCTGAATCGGTAGCAAACGATTTGATTTCAATTCCTTTTTCAGTTCTATTCATTGCCTCAATCGCAACATTGGCTAATGAAACCGGATCTAATGCTTTATTTTGAAGTTGAACTCCAGTATTTGGAACGTCTTCTAATTTAGAAACTTTGGGTGATGAAGTTCTTTTTATTCCTTGATACTTTGTCCAATAAACTTCTTTACGTCTGGCATCGGTAATGACTGTGACATCTTTATTGGGGCTTTGCAGAGCATATTCAAATGCAACTGCATCATGACTACATACTCCAAAAACAGGAATATTTAATGCATACCCAATACTTTGGGCACTTACAATTCCCACTCTTAATCCT
>SXYE01000062.1 GCA_005789325.1 Actinomycetota bacterium | reverse complement strand
TACGCTTTCCCAAACCCCATTTCAGTTCCTGGGTGGAAAAACTTATTTATATGGAAGATCCCCCAGTGGCAGTGGTGCATGTTTTGGTGACAGTGGTGGCCCAGTTATTTTGCAAACTGAAACTGAAAACCTGCTCGTTGGCCCGGTTGCAGGTGGAAGTGGTGCTCCTTGTTACCCAGAAATTAAAGAAAGAGCAGTGCTTGGTTTAGTGGCCAGTAACTTCACAGGTTTGGTAAACGCTGCGTTGACAACTGCTGGGTATTCACCAGATGAGGCATTTACTGCTGCCAGACCAACTCTTAAGAGAGGCACTTTTTCGGCTCGAACAGTTCTTAAAGGAATTGGGGTCACAACTGCGAATTCAACTAGTGTGAAATTCGTAGGAGTACGAGCCAAACCAAAAGGAGCTTGTGTGGCCACAGCATCTTCAGTCATTGTGAAAGCCAAAGGTACTTGTACTTTGACCTTCACTGTTAAAAAATCAGGCAAGACCGCTAGGACTGCTAAAACAACTTTTAATATTGGTTAGATTTACTTAAATGGCCACCGCTTTAAAACCAGTTCCAGTAAATATTGTTCGACCTGAATATGTTGGTAAAAAAGCTCCAGCAGCCTATAAAGGTAGTGATGTTCAAACTACTGAAGTTATAGAAAAAATTAGAATTGCTGGCACCATTGCCGCTGATGCCATGCATCTTGCTGGTTCCTCAATTAAAGATGGCATGACCACAGAAGATTTAGACCACATTGTTCATGAATACATTTGCGATCAAGGAGCTTATCCCTCAACTTTGGGTTATCGAGGTTTTCCTAAATCTTTGTGTACCTCAATTAATGAAGTGATCTGTCATGGCATTCCCTCAAATCAAATAATCAAAGACGGTGACATTGTGAACCTGGATGTCACTGCTTACAAAAATGGAGTTCACGGAGACACCAACTACACATTTCTGGTGGGAGAAGTTAAAGAAGAAACAAAACTTTTGGTGGAAAGAACTAAAGAGGCATTAGATAGAGCAATTCAAGCAGTTGCCCCTGGTAGACCAATAAATGTGATTGGTCGAGTAATTGAAAGCTATGCCAAAAGATTTAATTACGGTGTGGTTAGAGATTTCACCGGACATGGTGTTCACACTTCTTTCCACTCAGGTTTAGTAATCCCCCATTTTGATGACCCAACAGCGACCCAACTGATGCAAGAAGGAATGACTTTCACAATCGAGCCGATGCTTAATTTAGGAACCCATGATTATGACATTTTGGAAGATACTTGGACTGTTTTAACCAAAGATCGAAAGATGTCTGCCCAGTTTGAGCACACGCTGGTAGTGACTAAAACTGGGGCAGACATTCTTACTTTGCCTAGTATTTGATTTATGTTTATTCCACCTCATCTCGAATACGCCTTTTCCAAGATCGCTGATGTTCCAGATTTTCCTAAACCAGGAATCCTTTTTAAAGACATAACACCACTCTTGCAAGACAAAAAAGCATTTAGTGATGCGGTTGATGATTTAGCCAGTCATTTAAATGGTGCCAACAAAGTTGCAGGTATTGAATCAAGAGGTTTTATTTTTGCAGCAGCAATAGCTGCAAAACATAATTTAGGGTTAGTTTTGTTAAGAAAACCAGGCAAACTTCCCAGACCCACTCACGTTGTGCAGTATCAACTTGAATATGGATTTGACTCTTTAGAAATGCATCAAGATGCACTTGATAAAAATGATTCGGTTTTACTTGTTGATGATGTCTTAGCAACAGGTGGAACATTGTTGGCTGGAACTGAGTTAATTACTAAAACAGGTGCCAAGTTAGCAAATTGTGCAGTATTTATTGAGATTTCAGCACTAAATGGGCGCAATCGCCTAGGTTCAATACCCGTTCATTCCAGCATCATCGTCTAAATTCATTACTAATTCAATAAAAGGAGTTAGTAAATGATTAACGCACCTGCCCGTTTAATGGCGGAATTTGTAGGAACCTTTGCACTTGTTTTACTTGGTGCAGGATCAATTCTAAGTGGTGCTGATATCACAGGCATTGCACTTGCTCACGGTATTGCCATCTTTGTATCTGTTTCAGCTTTTGCTCACATTTCAGGTGGAGCATTTAATCCTGCGGTAACTATCGCGCTTTGGGCAACAAAAAGAATTAAATCATTAGATGCACTTGCCTATATTGTTACCCAATTACTTGGTGGATTATTAGCAGCGTTTCTATTGAAATTTGCTTATGGTTCATTTGCACAAACAGTTGGTGTTCCAACTCTTGCTCAACCAATCAAACCTCTTTATGGTTTATTAGTTGAAGCTGTTGCCACATTTCTTTTGATGATGGTAATCATGGGAGTTGCAATTGATTCTCGTGGCACATTTTCTGCAGTGGCGGGATTACCAATAGGTTTAATCATCACCGCTGATATTTTGTTTGCAGGACCACTAACCGGTGGTGCTATGAACCCTGCACGATGGTTTGGTCCCGCAATAGCTTCAGGCCAACTAGATAATTTCTGGATCTGGATTCTTGGTCCAGTATTGGGTGCTCTAGCCGCAGTATTTCTTTACGATGGGCTTGTTAAACCAAAGAAGTAACTAGTACATAATTAATCCATGATCAATTGGCCAGCCGATACTTTGACGCTGGCCATTGACATTGGTGGTTCAGGAATTAAAGCCAGCGTCATAAATAAAGATGGCGAAATGGTTTGTGAACGAATTCGAATGGAAACTCCTTACCCTTCTCATCCAGAAGGTTTTTCCCAAATTGTTGCGGACTTTGTAAAGGACTTACCAAAAGCAAATCGTGCCAGTGTGGGTTTTCCTGGTTTAGTTCGAAATGGTGTTGTGGTGATGGTTCCATCCCTTTCTCGTTTAGTTAAAGATGGACCAAAAGATCCCGGTTTAGCACAAGCTTGGAAAGGTTTTGATTTACAAACAGAAATGACTAAAGCATTAGGTATGCCAACAAAAGTTGCCAATGATGCTGATATTCAAGGAGCAGCTGTTATTAAGGGTGAAGGTTTGGAATTTGTAATGACTCTTGGAACAGGTGTTGGTACAGCTCTTTTTCAAAACGGAGTTTTACTTCCCCACCTAGAACTAGGGCATGCACCCTTTAGACAAAGTGAAGAATTTGAAGAACAAATTGGTAATGCTGCTAGAGAACGAATTGGTGTTGAAAGATGGACCAAAAGAGTTATTAAAGCTATTGCTAAATATGATCAATTTCTTTATTACGATCACTGTTATGTTGGCGGTGGTAACGCTAAACACATTAAAGGTTTAGATTTAGGTCCAAAAGTGACAAGAGTTAGCAATAAAGCAGGACTTTTGGGTGGTTCAAGAATTTGGGACTTAGAAGCGAGTTAATCTTTACTGCTGCGATGAAGAATTTGTTGCTTTGATTTTGTAACCCCAACTAGCGCTGGCGCCTGAATGCCCTGCCAAAGCTGTAATAACTATGGCCGCTACAGCAATGAGAATTCCAACATAACTAAGTATTTTACTAAAAAATAAGTTTTTGTTCTTTAATCTATACCAAACTAAAGCAATCACAAACAATAGTGCAGAAATAATGACAAGTCTTTCTCCCCACCAAGCATGGGTTTCAGGGTAACCAACTCGAAGACTTAGCGCTTCTCCAGATTGATTAGCTTTAAAAGCTGAAATTAATGCAAAACCTAAACCAATGATTGTGATTAAAGAATAATTTGCTCGGAATTTTTTGAACAAAACTATAAGAATAAAAGCTATAGAAAATAGAGGCATAAGCACTATTACAAAATGGTTCACCAAAACGTGAACCGGAAGCCCCAGAAAAAGATCGAACACGCTGTCCATACTGCCATTTAAGCATTATCAAGTCTATGCCCAGGTTTTCAGGTTCAAAGATTGGTGAAAGCAAACTACTTTTGAAAAGTTTTCCAACTTACCCGGTGATACTTGGTGGCCCCAAAACTCTTTATGGCCTCTAAATGCTCAGGGGCGGCATAACCTTTATTTTCAGCCCAAAAATAATTTGGAAATTCTTTACTTAATTCAGCCATCATTTGATCTCTGGTTGTTTTTGCCACAATTGAAGCGGCGGCAACAGAAGCACAAGTTAAATCTGCTTTTACTTGGGTGATTATCTTTAAATCAGCACTGAGTGGTCCATCATCAAATTCTTGTTCAAACATATTTTGGGTTTCTTTTTCTGGCATTAACCAGTTATGTTTTCCATCAAGAATTAGATGATCAGGTTTTGCTTCTAATTGCGCTAAAGCACGCCTTCCAGCTCTTCTCAATGCCCTGGTGAGGCCAATTTCATCTATTTCATTATTTGAGGCATGACCCACCGCAAAGTCTTTTACCCAAGTTTTAACTAAAGGTAATAATTCTTCTCTTTGTTCGTGTGTTAAAAGTTTTGAGTCAGCTAAGTTCTCTGGTGGGTTGATGTTTTCTATACTTATAACTGCAACTCCCACACTTACTGGTCCTGCTAAACAGCCACGACCAACTTCATCCATGCCAGCAATTAGTTTTGCGCCACGAGAAAATAGATTGTTTTCGAAATCGAGTGTAGGTCGATTCTTTTTAGCTCTGGGCATCAGGAATTGCTTTAAACGCATCAGGAATACCTAAGGTTGCAAATCTGTTAAATGGCCAAATTCTTAATTGCACTGGTCCCACCACATTTTTTACCGGGACCGTTCCATAAGCAGTTTCTAAATGAAATCTGGAATCTCTACTATCAGGCCTGTTATCACCCATCACAAAGATTCTGTTTTTAGGAACAGTTATTTCAAACTCAACCTGATTTGATTCAACGCCTGGTTTGATAAATTCTTCATCAAGTAGTTCTTGTCCATTAATAACAATTTTGCCATTTTCAGAACAACACTTTATAGTGTCACCTTGAATTCCAATTACTCTTTTAACTAAATCATCTCCTGCATCAGATGGAAGTAAACCCACCACACTCAAAAAGTGTAAGAATGTATTTCGATTTGATTCATATTCTGGTAACCAATCACCTGGATCTTTAAAGACCACAATTTGACCTCGTTGAATTTCAGTAAATGGTTTAGTTATTTTGGTGGCAATTATTCGATCTTCTAATAAGAGTGTGTCTTCCATTGAAGCACTTGGAACATAAAACGCTTGAAAAACAAATGCGCGCACAATGGATGAAAGAATTAAAGCAATTCCCACAACGATCAGCAGTTCGCGGACTGCTGCCCAAAGGGCGCGCAATTTAATTAGTTTTGTTTGTCAGCAGGTGCATCAGCAGCTGGTGTTTCAGCAACTTCAGCAACTGGTTCTGCGGCAGGAGTTTCAGCAGCAACTTCCTCTTTTGCTACAGGTGCTTCTGCTTTAACTTCTTCAATAACTTCGTCGTTCTTGACTTCAACTGTTTCATCAACTGCGACTTCAACATCTTCATCAGTCACAACTGCTGCAGCTAAATCACCACGAAGTTCTTTAATCTTGGATGCTTTACCGCGAAGATCGCGTAGGAAGTACAACTTGCCACGACGCACATCACCGCGTGAAACAACTTCAATTTTTTCAATAGTTGGAGTGTGTATGGGAAATGTTCTCTCCACACCTGTTCCAAAAGAAACTTTTCTCACTGTGAAGGATTCTGAAATTCCTGCACCTTGTTTACGAATAACAATGCCTTGGAATAACTGGATACGTGAACGGGTACCTTCAATAACTTTCACGTGCACTTTGACTGTGTCACCAGTTCTAAATGATGGGACACCTTTTTTAAGACTTACTTTGTTTAACGCATCTAAACGGTTCATATTTACTCTTCTGATCTGCAACGCTCACAGGTCGTTCAGTCTTTGTTCGGTTAAAGCCGGATTATTACTACTTATATAGCCCTTATATTCCCCTGTGGCGAAATATTGAACTCATCTAAATCCGTGAAGCCCCATTCTGCCAAGACCAGCAGCTAGGCCTTTAGGTCGGGTCGAAACTTCCTCGTGCGCTTAATCGCCTCATCTTTTCGCCACTGGGCGATCTTGGCGTGATCTCCACTAATGAGTACTTCGGGAACTTCTAGACCTCTCCATGAGGCAGGTCTGGTGTAAATAGGGCCTTCTAGCAGGTTGTGCATGGAACCTGGGGCAAATGAATCATCACTTACCGAATCTTCATTACCAAGCACTCCATTAATCAGTCTTGACGTTGCTTCCAAAATAACTAAGGATGCAACTTCCCCGCCTGCGAGCACGTAATCTCCAATACTTATTTCTAATACTTCACTAAATTCACCACTATTTTGATAATGCTCAACGACTCTGGAATCAATTCCTTCATAGCGTCCATTTATAAAAACAAGGTGATCGAAAGAAGATAATTTGATTGCCATTTCTTGGTTGAACACTTTGCCCGAAGGTGTTGGAACTACTAAAACAGGTTTGGTTTTTGCCCGACTTAAGACTGAATCAATTGCTTCTCCCCACACAACTGGTGACATGACCATGCCTGGTCCTCCGCCATAAGGCGCATCGTCAACAGTTTTGTGTTTATCTTGAGTAAAAGCTCTTAAATCATGAATTTCTACTTCAACTAAACCTACTTCTTGAGCTTTACCGAATAGGGATAGTTTTAATGGTGCAAAATATTCTGGAAAAATTGTGATTAAATCAACGCGCATCTTCAGCGTTTTCTTCATCAAATAAACCACTTGGTGGATTCATCACAATTCGTTTGTTTTTGATATCGACTTCGGGTACAAGTTGATTAACAAAAGGAACCATAACTTCTTTGTTTTCTGGGGTTTTCACCACAATTAGAGCTTGAGCACTTCCTGGTAATACTTCTTTAACTACCCCAAGTTTTTTATTTTTTTGGTTGAAAACTTCTAGATCAATTAATTGAAATTCGTAGAACTCGTTATTGCCTGTTGGTGTTTGGGATGGATCAACTTCTACGACAAGTAATTTGCCCCGAACTTTATCAACTTGGGTACGATCTTGAATTTCTTCAAATTTTATTAATAATCTTGATAAATGCCATCTAGTTGCAGCAACAGTTAAGACTTGATTTGTTTCTTTTAAAGTGATTTTCGCACCGATGGCAAATCTATTTTCCGGATCATCGGTGCGAACTTCAACACTTATTTCGCCATGAACACCGTGCGGGCGGCCTAAGCGGCCAACAACAACGTCCATATTTATTGCGCTTTTTATTGCGCGTCTACGTCCACGAAATCAATACGAGTACTGCGGCCACCTTGAAGTGCATTAACCACAGTTCTAATTGAAGTTGCAGTGCGACCATTTCGACCAATTACTCGCCCTAAGTCTTCGCCATTTACTGTAACTTCTAAAGTTCTGCCACGCTTTGTTGTTTTTTGTTCAACAGCAACATCGGATGGGTGATCAACAATTCCTTTAACCAAATGTTCTAAGGCGTCTTCAATCATTCTGATTTAGCCTCTTCTGCAGCTGGTGCTTCTGCTGGAACTTCTTCTGCTGGAGTTTCAACTACTTCGGCAACTGGTTCTTCAGCTTTTACTTCTTCTGCTGCTGGTGCTGCTTCTTCTTTTACTTCAGCAACTACTTCTTCAGCTTTTGGTTCTTCAACTTTGGCTGCCACAACTGGTTTTGGTCTTGGATTCTTTTCTTCTTCTTCTCTTTCAGCCAAGTTTTCTTTCAAAGCTTTTTCATATTTAGCAGCATGATCTGCTTTTGGTGGAGCAACTCTAACTTTGCTGGTGATATCTTTCTCACCTTTAAATTTTTGCCAATCACCTGTTAGTTTTAGTAAGGCCACAACTGGTTCTGTCGCTTGTGCGCCTACTCCTAACCAGTAAGCAACTCTTTCTGCATCAATTCTGATTACTGATGGATCTTCTTTTGGTTGGTAAATTCCAATTTCTTCAATGGCACGACCATTGCGTGCGGTACGAGAATCAGCCACAACAACGCGATACATCGGTTGGTGGATCTTGCCTAAGCGCTTTAACTTGATTTTTACGGCCACGAATTATTCTTTTCTGTTTAAGGGGTTTTTAAACCTGGGACTCTTAGTTTGGCAGAGAATAGTCCCAGACACCCCAAATACCCCTACCTCATAGAACATATAAGTTCTATATACTGGGTAAATGGACCTAGATTTAGAGAATTTAAGGCTAAGACTTCGTTTAACTCAAGCAGAATTAGCTGAAATCATGGATATTTCCCAAAGGAGGGTCTCGGCTATAGAAAACGGTCCAGACATCCAATTGAGCACTTTGAGAAAATATGTGGAATCCCTTGGTGCAAATCTAGAAGTTAACGCAATCATGCGAGGCGAACGAATAGCAATTTTGTTGGATTAACTTAAATTAAATCCAGATCCCATTTCATTTTCATCGGGTAATTTAATTCCTTTTTCTTGCAAAGCTCTTTTAGCAGGATTGCCACTTCGTTTAGCACCTTTGCCAGGTTTTTGTTTTGGTTTTTGTTTCACAAATGTTGGACCACCCATACCAGGTAAAGAGCCACCTGCTTGAGCTCTTTTCATCATCTTTTGAGCTTCCAAGAATCTATTAATTAAAGAATTCACATCTTTTACCTCACAACCTGCACCTTGGGCAATCTTTATCTTTCTTGCCGCATCAATACCTTTAGGATTTTGTCTCTCGTCAGGTTTCATTGATTTAATGATTGCTTCAATTCTGGTTACTTCTTTGTCATCAAAGTTTTCAATCTGTTTTTTTGCTTGTTGCATTCCTGGCAGCATCCCTAACATTTTTGACATGGAACCCATTTTTTTAATGGATTGCAATTGCTCCAGAAAATCATCAAGGGTAAAGGACTCACCACTAGCAAGCTTTGCTTCAAATCGATCTTTTTGTCCTTGATCAAAAACTCTTTCAGCTTGCTCAATAAGTGTTAAAACATCCCCCATGTCCAATAAGCGATTAGCAAGTCGCTCTGGGTAGAAAATATCAAAATCATCAAGCTTTTCACCATTGGAAGCAAACATGACTGGTTTACCAGTAACATCTCTCAAGGAAAGTGCTGCACCACCTCTGGCATCACCATCTAGTTTGGTTAAGACAATTCCATCAAATCCCACTTTTTCTAAGAAGTTTTGAGCAGTTACAACCGAGTCTTGACCAATCATGGAATCAATTACCAACAATGTTTCTTGTGGATTTACTGCTTTTCTAATCAGTTGAGCCTGCTTAGTTAATTCATCATCAATAGCAAGTCGTCCCGCAGTATCAATAATTACCATGTCATGAAGATTTTTCTCCGCTATCTTCATTGCCTCTTTAGCAACTTTGACTGGATCTCCCACTCCATTTCCTGGCTCTGGTGCAAAGACTTGAACACCAGCTTGGGAAGCAACAATTTTTAATTGATCAACTGCATTTGGTCTTTGTAAATCTGCTGCAACCAGTAAAGGAGTATGACCATCTCGAGCTAAGTATTTAGCTAATTTTCCAGCCAGAGTAGTTTTTCCAGCACCCTGCAAACCCAGCAACATAATCACAGTTGGAGGGTTCTTAGCAAAAGTTAATCTTCTAGCATCTCCCCCAAGGATATTTACTAATTCTTGGTGAACAATCTTTACGACTTGCTGTGCCGGATTTAAGGATTGTGATACTTCAACACCTAGTGCTTTTTCTTTAATCTTTTCGCTAAAACTATTTGCCACTGATAAGGCAACGTCAGCATCAAGAAGAGCAGTTCTTATTTCCTTAACTGTGTCATTGATATCTGTCTCAGATAAACGACCTTTAGTACGAAGGGACTTGAAGGTGTTATTGAGGCGATCAGATAGTTGTTGAAACATGATTTCAAGCGTAGTCAAGTGCCTGCATAAATGAATTTAGCGCCACAACTGCTCCTGTGGCGCTAAATTCATTTAATACCGATTGCGCTAGATCGCGTCAGATCCTCGTTCCCCTGTTCTTACCCTTACAACTTCATCAACAGGCATAACCCAGATTTTGCCGTCCCCAATTTTTCCAGTTTTAGCAGCGATAAGAATTGCATCAACAACTTTGTTTACATCTGAGTCGTTGATTAAAGCTTCAACTCTTACTTTTGGCACAAGATCAACTGTGTATTCAGCGCCTCGATAAACCTCGACGTGCCCACCTTGTCGACCATAACCTGATGCATCTGAAACAGTCATACCATTGACTCCTTGTTTCTGGAGTGCATCTTTTACATCTTCAACCTTAAAGGGTTTAATGATTGCAGTAACTAGTTTCATGCGCTTCTTCCTTTGCTTGAACCTTTTGAACTTCCAACTAAGTCATAGGCAGACTCTGCTTGCAAAGCAATGTCAACTCCTTCTAACTCTTCGTCGTTAGTCACTCTGAATCCAATAGCTTTATTCAAAATTGTTCCCAGAATATATGTGACAACAAAGGAGAAGATAAGCACAATTACTGCTGCTTGAATTTGTCGTACCAGCTGGCCGGTTCCACCGCCATACAGTAAGCCGTTTGCACCAAACTCGTTTACCGATGTTGTCGCAAAAATACCAATCAAAACAGTTCCAATAATTCCGCACACAAGATGGACTCCAACTACGTCTAGAGAATCATCGAAACCAAATTTGTGTTTTAGGTCAACAACTAATGCAGATATTGCACCTGAAATGACACCGATTGATAATGCTCCCCATGTGTCGACGTAGGCACAAGCTGGAGTAATGGCTACAAGTCCTGCCACAATTCCTGAAGCAGCACCAAGTGAGGTTATGTGACCGTAACGAAACTTTTCGATCACTAACCAACCTGCAACGGCAGCACATGTTGCACTAAATGTGTTAATGAATGCAACTCCTGCTAATCCATTTGCACCAAGTGCTGATCCTGCGTTAAAGCCAAACCAGCCAAACCAAAGTAGGCCGGCACCAATCATCACTAAAGGCAAATTAGAAGGACGAAGCAGCATCTTTCCAAAGCCGATTCGTTTTCCTAAAACAAGAGCAAGGGCTAAACCTGCTGCACCAGCGTTAATGTGGACAGCTGTTCCTCCTGCAAAATCAAGTGCTTTAATTTTGGTTGCAATAAAGCCACCACCATTAGCCTCTTGGTCTCCAAAATAAAACACAGCGCGTGCAACTGGAAGATAAACAATTGTTACCCAGATTGCTGCAAAAACTAACCAAGTTCCATATCTAGCGCGATCTGCAATTGCTCCTGAAATTAGTGCAACCGTGATAACTGCAAACATTGCCTGAAACGCAATGAATGCAGTTGCAGGAATTGGGTAGTAAGCGCCATTTAGAGCCAGTGCTGAACTATTAAGAAGTCCTTTAAGCCCAAGATAAGCACTTGGATCTCCTATGAAACTTCCTGAGTCTAAAGCTGGGCCAAATGCAACTGAGTATCCAAAAACTACCCAGATAATTCCCACTACAAATATTGCTCCAAATGACATCATCATCATGTTTAATGTCGATTTGGCGCGAACCATTCCTCCGTAAAACAATGCCAGTCCAGGAACTGTCATAAGTAAGACCAGCGCTGTACTTATTAAAACCCAAGCGGTATCTCCCGCACTGATTTCAGGCATAAATATTCACATCCTTAAAAATAATTTTGGATTTTTAAACCACGCCGCGCCATTGCGAATCGGGTATGGGTAAGAGATTGCCCCAGCAAAGTTTCTGGGGAGAGCAAATCGTGTTACAGAACTGTTAATTCTTTTAACAAACGCCTAGTTCTCATACCCCTTAGGCATGTTCTTCTCGTGCTCGGCAGGAACCGCTAATTTCTTGAGATCATCTTCTCGATCGGGGAAATCGTGGATTAAGTCTGAATAGTGTCCGCCTTCAAATATTTCTCCTGTAAACCCAGGTGACATGGTGCAACCAAATAATCCCCATTCACCACCTTTAACAATTTCTCCTGCCTGCCACACATTTGCAGGAACAGTGAATTGAACTAATTGGCCCTTAGAAAAATCATTTCCTAAAATTACTTCTTTACTGGTTTTATCTGGATAAAGTAAAACTAGTCTTATTGGATCACCAGCATAAAAATGCCAAACTTCTTCGTATTTCAAACGATGAAAAAGTGAGCAGCTTCTTGGCTCATCGGAATAAAGAGCGATGATGGCGCTGCCATCTGGGCTGCCATCGGGTCTACTGGTTATTGATCTATAGGTCTTTACAAAATAAGTACTTTCCACAGGCAAAGTTGTCATTTTGAAATGTTCTATAACTTGTTTGGTTGTTGGTCTCAACTAAGTAACCCATCCACAAAGTCTTGGGCATTAAATTCAATCAGATCATCTATTCCTTCACCAATGCCTAC
>SXYE01000061.1 GCA_005789325.1 Actinomycetota bacterium | reverse complement strand
TTTGATTTGTTCTTTTTTAAATCCTCAATGGAATTTTCAAACAAAAGAGTTCCTGTTTTTAAGGTTTGCGCAAAAGAGGTTTCTTCACCAATAGCAATTTCTAGTATGCGTTTTTTGTCCGTGTTTAATTCTGGATACTGAGGTCCCATTGCTTTAATTGTTGCTTCGATTAAATCTTTCATCACCGGATTTTCGGCACCAAGAATTCTCATATTTCTAATGACACGTCTCATCATGCGACGAAGAACATAACCGCGACCTTCGTTACCAGGAATTACTCCATCGCCAATTAAGAATGCAGCTGTTCTAGTGTGATCTGCCACAACTCTTAAACGAATATCTGCTGAATTATCGGCACCGTATTTAATTCCCACAATTTCTGTTGCCTTATCCAAAATCATTTTTGTGGTGTCAATTTCATAAATGTTGTCAACACCTTGCAAAATTGCTGCCATTCTTTCAATACCCATACCTGTGTCAATGTTTTTGGCAGGCAGTTCCCCATTTAATGGAAAATCATCTTTACTTACACCTTCACCGCGGTTGTATTGCATGAAAACTAAGTTCCAAACTTCTAAGTAGCGTTCCTCATCAGCAATTGGTCCGCCTTCTTTACCGTGTTCAGGTCCGCGGTCAAAATAAATTTCAGAGCAAGGTCCACAAGGTCCAGGTACTCCCATTGACCAGAAGTTATCTGCCATGCCACGTCTTTGAATTTTGTTTTCTGGAACACCTACTTTATTTCGCCAAATGTCATAGGCTTCTTCGTCATCTAAATAAATTGTTACCCAAAGTTTTTCCGGATCAAAACCATATCCACCATCTTTAACACTTGAAGTTAATAACTTCCAAGCCATGGTGATAGCACCTTCTTTGAAATAATCACCAAATGAAAAGTTTCCAGCCATTTGAAAAAATGAACCGTGACGAGTAGTTTTTCCAACTTCTTCAATATCTAATGTTCTGACACATTTTTGAACAGAGGTTGCTCTTTTATATGGAGCAGGAGCTTCACCTAAAAAGTAAGGCTTAAACGGAACCATGCCAGCATTAACAAGCAAAAGTGTTGGATCATTTGCAATCAAAGAAGCAGATGGCACGATGGTGTGACCATTTTTTTCAAAGAAGTCTAGGAAACGGCGACGAATGTCTGCTGAATCCATTGTGAAAACTTCCTTTTCTATTTAACTACTTAGATGACCTTAGTACCTGACGAATACGTTCCCATAAATCGGCAAAGCGCTGTTCTGCTCCGCGACTTCCTGGTTTGTAGTAAGTCTTATTCTTCAAGTTATCTGGCAAATATTGTTGACTTGCCACACCTTCTTCAAAATCATGTGCATATTTATATCCTTTTCCAGCACCGGTGTCTCTAGATGCAGGCAAAGAACCATCTCGTAAATGCATGGGAACTGGCCCAGCGTTACCTTTTCTCACATCTTCTATGGCTTCATTAATGGCGTTATAAACAGAGTTTGATTTAGGTGCCAGGGCTAAATAAGTAGTGGCTTGGGCCAAAATAATTCTTGCTTCAGGCCAACCCACTAATTGAGCTGCTTGCATGGCAGAAACAGCCATTGCCAATGCATTTGGATCTGCTAAACCAATATCTTCACTTGCCAATATCACTAATCTTCGGGCAATAAATTTAGGATCTTCACCAGATTCTGCCATTCGTGCTAAGTAATGAATTGCTGCATCAACATCACTTCCGCGCACACTTTTTATGTAAGCACTAATAACGTTGTAATGTTCATCACCTGCTTTGTCATAGCGAAGTGCTGCTCTTTGAACTGCAACTTCTGCATCAGACAAAGTTATTTCTAGTCTTTTCTCAGAATCTGCAACACCAGCAGATGTTTCCAATGCAATTAAAGCCCGTCTTGCATCCCCGCCACTTGAACGCGCAATATGAATTAGAGCTTCGTCTTGGCAAGCATATTTATTCTTCAAGCCTTTTTCACTTGTTAATGCTTTCTTAAGTAACTCCACAACATCTTCATCTTGTAAAGGATTTAATGGCAAAACAAGGGATCTACTCATGAGAGCTGAATTTATGGAAACAGAAGGATTCTCAGTCGTTGCTGCAACAAGAGTTACCCAGCCTTCTTCTACTCCTGCTAGCAACGAATCTTGTTGTGATTTAGAAAATCTATGAATTTCATCAATAAATAAAACAGTGCCAACTCCTCGAGCAAATCTTCTTCGAGCAAGATCAATTACTTCACGAACTTCTTTCACTCCACTTGAGGTAGCACTTAATTCCACAAAAGATCTTCCAGTGCTAACTGAAACAACATGAGCCAAAGTTGTTTTTCCACTGCCGGGAGGTCCCCATAAAATTAAAGAAGTCGCAGCTAATTTATTTTCATCATCGGCAATTAAAAGTCCTCTGAGAGGAGAATCTGCTCTGGTTACTTGGGGTTGACCAACAACATCATCAAGAGAACTTGGTCTCATTCGAGCAGCTAAAGGTGCAGTAACAAATTTATTGTCTGCAGGAATTTCTATTGGTTCAGCGTCAAACAGCGCATCATCCATAAACTATTTTTCTGGTTTAAAATCTATGCCAGCTTCTTTTCTTTGCGCTGGTGTAATTGGAGTCGGCGCACCAGTGAGTGGATCTTGGCCCCCTCCACTTTTTGGAAATGCAATTACATCTCTAATACTTGTGGCACCAGTTAAAAGCATCACAACACGATCCCAACCAAAAGCAATACCGGCATGTGGTGGTGGACCATATTTAAATGCTTCTAATAGAAAACCGAATTTATCTTGAGCTTCTTCATTACTGATGCCTAAGATTTTAAAAACTTCCTTTTGAACATCTGCTCGATGAATTCGAACAGAACCTCCACCAATTTCGTTTCCGTTAAGAACTAAGTCATAAGCCCACGCAAGTGCTGAGCCTGGATCTTTTACAAAAGTTGCTAAAGATTCAGCATTGGGTGAAGTAAATGGGTGATGTACTGCAGTCCAAACAAGTTGGCCTTCATCATTTGTTACTTGTTCAAACATTGGCGCATCTACTACCCAAACAAAATTCCATTCTTTTTCATTTATCAAACCAAGTTTTTGACCAATTTCTAAACGGGCAGCACCAAGAAGAGCTAATGCTTCACTGCGTGAACCTGCTGCAAAAAACACAGCATCACCAGTTTTAGCACCAACTGCATTCATTAATCCGTTTCGTTCTTCTTCACTTAAGTTTTTAGCAACTGGTCCAGTAATTTCTCCATCTTCAGAGAAAACGGCGTATGCCAAACCTTTGGCACCTCGTTG
>SXYE01000010.1 GCA_005789325.1 Actinomycetota bacterium | reverse complement strand
GCAAAAGAAAACTTAAAAAGCTTTAAAAATGTTCAAGTTTCAAGTGAGCGAGTTGATAAGTGGGTGCGTGGAGTTAAAAATAAGTTTGATGTGGTGATTTTAGATCCACCCAGATCTGGGGCGGGACAAAGCGTGATGCAACAAATCTGTAGACAGACTCTACAAAAAATTATCTATATCGCTTGTGACCCAGCAGCCCTGGCAAGGGATGTTTTAATCGCCAAAAAAAATGGCTGGAAGCTTGAAACAGTTGTGGCATTTGATTTGTTTCCACAGACGCATCACATTGAATCAGTGGCTGTTTTGGTGCACGAATAAGCAATTTTTCTTCCACTGATAGGGTTTGCTTATTGAGAAATAACTGAGGGATAAATGAGCATAAACACTTTCGGAGCAAAACAAACTCTAAGTTTTAATAATCGCTCTAGTGAAATGTTTGCCCTGGACAAGGTTGAAGGTTCAAAAACTCTTCCCTTTAGTTTAAAAATTCTTTTAGAAAATTTGTTAAGAACTGAAGATGGCATAAATATCACTAAAGATCACATCAACGCCCTAGCTAATTGGGATGAAAAAGCAGAGCCAAGTGTTGAAATTCCGTACACTCCAGCTCGAGTGATCATGCAAGATTTCACAGGTGTTCCAGCAATTGTTGATTTGGCAACTATGCGTGAAGCAATGATTGATTTAGGTGGAGATCCTCAAAAAGTTAATCCACTGGCTCCAGCTGAATTGGTTATCGATCACTCTGTAATTGCTGATGCTTTTGGATCCAACATGGCATTAAAAATAAATGTGGATTTGGAGTATGACAGAAATAAAGAAAGGTACCAATTTCTTCGTTGGGGACAAAGTGCCTTCTCAGAATTTAAAGTTGTGCCACCAGGAACAGGAATAGTTCATCAAGTAAACATTGAAAACTTAGCAAAAGTTATTTTTGAAAGAAACGGAATGATTTATCCCGACACAGTTGTTGGTACAGACTCACACACCACAATGGTTAATGGATTAGGTGTTCTTGGCTGGGGTGTGGGCGGAATTGAAGCAGAAGCCGCAATGTTAGGACAACCGGTAAGCATGTTAATTCCAAAAGTTGTGGGATTCAAACTAACTGGAGCACTCAAAGAAGGTGTGACTGCAACTGATTTAGTTTTAACAATCACAGAAGTTTTAAGAAAACACGGTGTGGTTGGAAAATTTGTGGAATTTTATGGCGCAGGTTGCTCAGCTGTTCCACTTGCTAATAGAGCAACAATTGGAAATATGAGTCCAGAATATGGATCAACTGTGGCAATATTTCCTATTGATGATCAAACAATTGAATACCTAAAATTTACCGGCAGAAGTAAAGATCAACTAGCTCTAGTTGAAACTTACGCTAAAGCCCAAGGCTTATGGCTAGACCCAAATCACACACCAAGATTTTCAGAAAACTTAGAACTAAATTTATCAAGCATTGAACCATCAATTGCTGGACCAAAACGTCCACAAGATCGAGTTGCACTCAAGAATGCAAAAGAAAACTTCAACAAAGCACTACCTACTTACACATCTGATGTGAATAAGGAAATTGAAGTTTCATTAGATGGCGAAAAAATGACTTTAAAACACGGTGCAGTAGTAATTGCTGCAATTACTTCCTGCACGAATACTTCTAATCCTGAAGTAATGATTGGCGCTGGACTATTAGCAAAAAAGGCAATTGAGCTAGGACTTACCAGAGCACCTTGGGTTAAAACCACACTTGCACCAGGCTCACAAGTTGTTACCGATTATTTAAATAAAGCAGGATTAAGTACTTATTTGAGCAAACTAGGTTTTGATTTAGTTGGCTATGGCTGCACCACTTGTATTGGAAATAGTGGACCATTACAAGAACCAATTAGTGCCGGAATTAACCATGCAGATTTGTCAGCAGTTTCAGTATTGAGTGGAAATAGAAACTTTGAGGGACGAATCAATCCAGATGTGAAAATGAACTATCTTGCATCCCCACCTTTGGTAGTGGCCTATGCAATTGCTGGAACCATGAATATTGATTTGAACAATGAGCCAATTGGTACAAGCTCAGAAGGTAAAAATATATTTTTAAAAGATATTTGGCCAAGCACTAAAGAAATTCAAGAAACAATTAAGAACTCCATTGATTCTGAGATGTTCACTAAACGTTATGCAGATGTCTTTAAAGGTGATGAGAGATGGCAGAAACTTTCCACCCCTACAGGTAAAACTTTTACTTGGGACAACACCAGTACATATGTTAGAAAACCGCCTTATTTTGAAAATATGCCAAAGCTTCCAAATAAATTAAGTGATATTTCAAATGCCAGAGTTCTGGCATGGTTGGGAGATTCTGTAACAACTGATCACATTTCTCCAGCAGGAAGTATTAAAGCTGATTCTCCAGCAGGCAAATACTTAATTGAACACGGAATAGATAAGAAAGACTTTAATTCATATGGTTCAAGACGTGGTAATCATGAAGTGATGATTCGTGGAACTTTTGCCAACATAAGATTGAAAAATAAGTTACTCAAGGATGTTGAAGGCGGATTTACTTTTAATTTTAAGAAGAATCAACAAGACACTATTTATGATGCCAGTGTTGATTACTTGAATGATAAAACTGCCTTAATAATAATTGCTGGCACAGAATATGGATCAGGATCTTCCAGAGATTGGGCAGCTAAAGGAACAGCATTGCTTGGAGTAAAAGCAGTAATTGCTGAATCTTACGAAAGAATTCATCGCAGCAATTTAGTTGGAATGGGAGTTCTCCCACTTCAATTTAATGAAAACGAAAATGCTGAAAAGTTAGGCCTTGACGGATCAGAAACTTTTGATATCAAAGGTATTGAAGAATTAAATAACGGAAAAATTCCACAAAGTGTAGAAATTATTGCTTCAGGAAAGAATGGTAAAAAAACTTTTAGCGCCAAAGTAAGAATTGACACACCAGGTGAAGCAGATTATTTTAGACACGGTGGAATTTTGCCTTATGTCTTACGACAACTTGCGGCTTCTTAAGGTTTAACTGTGGCACCTAAATTAGTTGCTGGAGTTGATTCTTCAACTCAATCTGTAAAAATCGTGGTTCGAGATGCCCATACTGGTGCACTTGTTCGAGAAGCACGTGGAGCTCATCCTGATGGCACGGAAATTTCACCAAGCAAATGGTTGAGTGAATTAAACAAGGCAACAAGTGGATTATTAGATGATGTTGCAGCAATTTCAATTGGTGCACAACAGCATGGAATGGTTGTCATTGATGACAACAAGCAAGTAGTTAGAGATGCACTTTTATGGAATGACACCAGATCTGCCCAAGATGCCCAAGATTTAGTTAACGAATTTGGTGGTCCAGATAAATGGGCTGATGCAGTTGGCTCAGTTCCAGTTGCCTCTTTTACTGTCACAAAGCTTCGTTGGTTAGCTAAAAATGAACCAAATAATGCTGCAAAAGTAAATGGGGTAATGCTTCCTCATGATTGGCTTTCATGGCAGTTAATGGGAACCCCTGATGAATTCATAACTGATCGAGGGGATGCCTCAGGAACAGGTTACTGGTCACCTAAAACAAATGAATACAGAAAAGATTTATTAAAACTAGCTTTAGGTAAAGAAGTTCAACTTCCACGAGTGGCAAAACCAAATGAAATTATCGGACAAACAACATCTGGAATATCTGTTGCGCCAGGAACTGGCGACAATATGGCAGCAGCTCTTGGATTAGGTGCAAGTACAGGAGACATTGTTATTTCATTAGGAACTTCGGGAACTGCTTACACAGTTTCTGCAAATCCAACAAATGATTCCAGTGGAATCATTGCCGGCTTTGCTGATGCTACTGGAAATTATTTACCATTGGCGTGTACTTTAAATGCAGCCAGAGTGATAAACGCTGGAGCTAGTGCACTAAATGTTTCCTTAGACCAATTCACAGAATTAGCGTTGAGGGCAAAACCAGGTTCTGACGGTTTAGTTTTACTACCATTTTTAGATGGCGAAAGAACACCAAATTTACCCACCGCAAAAGGATCCATGCATGGATTAACCAGAAATAATTTGACGCCAGCAAATTTTGCCCGCGCTTGTATCGAAGGAATGCTTTGTTCCCTAGCTGAGGCAAGTGATGTAATAACTAATTTTGGTAATGGAACTGTACCTAACAGAGTTGTTTTAATTGGGGGAGCAGCAGCATCAAAGGCGGTGCAAGAAATTGCTGCAACGTTATTTAAAGTTCCAATTCATATTCCACCTGCAGCTGAATACGTGGCCGATGGAGCTGCCAGACAAGCAGCCTGGGCATTGAGTGAATCAGAAAAACCTCCGGCCTGGGAAATAGTAGGAACTGTTGTTAAGGAAGTGAATTATCAAGAAACGGTCAGAAATGCTTATCAGAACGCTTTTGAAGCAAGCTATGCCTGATTTGAGAATGTTGGGACGAAACGTTATTCAAAAGTAATGATTTTGTGTGAAAAAAGTAATCTCTGGGGGTAGTCACCATTTAACCTACCGTAGTAAGTTGTGAGGGTTGTCCTTGCTAGCAAGTCTTTGCAAATACGAAAATGGTGCCTAAATGAGTAGTGCTTTTATCCCAAAGAGGGAAGACAAGTTTGCATTTGGTTTATGGACCATTGGTCATCTAGGAACAGATCCATTTGGAACTGCCACTAGACCACCGATTTATCCTGCTGATTTTGTTAGAAAACTGGGAGAGCTAAATGTGTGGGGAGTGTCATTTCATGATGATGACTTACTTCCATACAAATCAACTTTAGCTGAACAAGACAAAATTAAAAAAGATTTCAGAAAAGCTCTTGATGACTCAGGAGTAGTTGTATCCATGTCTACAACTAACTTATTTTCACACCCAGTTTTTAAAGATGGGGCATTTACTTCTAATGATCCACAAGTAAGAAAGTATGCGATTCAAAAAGTATTAAATGCACTAGATGTTGGTGCTGAGTTTGGTGCACCCACTGCAGTTTTCTGGGGTGGACGCGAAGGTGTTGAAGCAGCAGGATCAAAGTATCCACTTGATGCTTTAGAAAGATATAGAGAAGCCCTTAATTACTTTATTGGTTACATCAAGGACAAAGGTTACAAGATGCGTATGGCCCTTGAACCAAAACCAAATGAACCACGAGGTGACACATTCTTACCAACGATTGGTCACATGATGGCATTCATTGAAACATTAGAAGACCCAAGCATGGTTGGTATCAATCCAGAAGTTGCTCACGAAACTATGGCTGGACTTTCTTTTTACCAAGGAGTAGCTCAAGCAATTTGGCAAAAAAAGTTATTCCACATTGATTTAAATGATCAAAAGATTGGTCGCTACGACCAAGATCTTCGTTTTGGTTCCGAAGGAATTAAAGATAACTTCTTCTTAGTAAGAATGTTAGAAAAGACTGGTTATTCAGGTCCCAAGCATTTTGATTCTCGCCCATATAGAAATGAGCACGGCGATGGAATTTGGGAATTTGCCAAAAATTCAATGAGAAATTATTTAGCTCTTGCTGAAAAAGCACGTGCCTATGATGCCGATCCTGATGTGCAAGCTGCACACAAAGTTTCAGGCCATGACACATTGGCGCAACCAACTGTCGGAGGTTATTCCTCAGATTCAGCTAACAAGTTGAAACAGGAGGTGTTTAACGCCGACAAACTGGCTGAACGAAATTTCTTTAACGAGAGATTAGATCAGTTAGCGATTGACCACATACTTGGTTTGAAATAAATAAGGTCAAAAACTTTATTTGTTTTGAATCATGTTTCACAAAAAACAAAGGAGAACTGAGTGTTGAAACGCTCTTTCGGAGTAGCCGCAGTTACCGCTGCAGCAGCTCTTTTATTAGCAGCATGTTCAAGTGGTAGCGATACCGCAGCAAGCGAAGACACAGCAGCAGCAGAAGGTGCTGCAAGTGGTTTAGCTTGTGTAATTTTGCCAGACTCTGCATCTTCCCCACGTTGGGAAAATGGAGATCGTCCAGCACTTAAAGAAGCATTAGAAGCAGCCGGTTTCACAACCGACATTCAAAATGCTGAAGGCGACACTGCAAAAATGCTCACCATTGGTGATCAAATGCTTGCATCAGGTTGCAACGTAATGATTATCACTGATTACCAAGGTGCTGGCGCACAAGTTGCTGCCAAATCTAAGGCACAAGGTGTACCAACCATTGCTTACGATCGTCCAATTGAAGGTGTTGACTACTACGTGTCATTTGACAACGTAACAGTTGGAACACTTCAAGGTGAAGGAATCATCAAGTGTCTAACAGATGCAGGAAAAGATCCAAAGACAGCTGAATTGATTTTCCTTGATGGAGACCCAACAGATGGAAACGCAGCAATGTTTGCTGAAGGCTACGACACAGCTCTAAAAGCAGCTGGTGTTGAAGTTGACAAGGCAAAACTTGGCGCAAAGCGTCCAGATGGAACATGGGATGGTGCCAAAGCTGGTACCAACTTCGAACAAGCACTTACTGCAAATGGTGGAAAAGTTGACGCAGTTGTGTCAGCAAACGACACCAACGCAGCATCTGCTATCGCAATCCTTGATAAGAACAAATTGACCGTTCCAGTTTCAGGTCAAGATGCTTCTAAAGAAGGAATGAACAACGTATTGTCAGGCAAGCAATGTATGACTGTCTTCAAAGATTACTTAGTTGAAGCATCAACAGCTGCTGATTTGGCAATCGCAATCTTGAAGGGTGAAACACCAACAACCAATAAACAATTGGCTGATGGAACACCATTCCAAGCAGCAGATCCACAAGCGTTGTATGCAGATGCAGCATCACTTGATGGATTTAAAGCAGCACTTGATCGCAGTGGTCTAACCGCAGCAGATGTTTGCACCGGTGACGCAGCAGCCAAGTGTACAGAAATCGGTCTTTCCTAAGATCTGATTTATAGATAGTTATATTTGGTCTTGATACCTTTAAAAGGGTGTCAAGACCAAATATTTATCACAGCAATCCCTTAAAGTAAGGAGAGATGATCATGACTAATCAAACTCCCGTAATTGAATTAAAAAATGTCAAAAAAAGTTTTGGACCCGTTGAGGTCCTACGTGATGTAAATTTCTCAGTTCGCGCCGGTGAAGTTACTGCTCTTGTGGGCGATAACGGTGCAGGTAAATCAACTCTTATTAAAGGTTTAGCAGGAATACAGCCTTATGACCAAGGCACCATTCTTTTTGAAGGTAAACCAGTTGAATTAACAAACCCAAGACAATCATCTGAAATGGGAATAGATGTTGTTTATCAAGACTTAGCGTTGTGCGACAACCTAGACATTGTGCACAACATGTTTTTAGGTCGCGAAGAGGCAAATGCTGGAATTCTTGATGAAGGACACATGGAGTCCAAGGCAGCTAATACCTTAACTTCACTTTCTGTTAAAACTGTTAAATCTGTAAGACAAAAAGTTGCTCGCCTCTCAGGTGGACAAAGGCAAACAGTGGCAATCGCAAGAGCTGTTTTATGGAACAACAAAGTCGTTATCTTGGATGAACCAACAGCGGCTTTAGGAGTTGCTCAAACTGAACAGGTTTTGCAACTAGTTCGCCGCCTAGCAGACGCTGGAAAAGCAGTAATTATTATTTCGCATAACTTGCAGGATGTTTTTGCGGTGGCAGATCGAATTTATGTTCTCTACTTAGGAAAAATGACTGCTGCTGTTAAAAAATCTGAAACCAATCAAGCAGACATTGTTGGATATATAACTGGTGCAAAAACTCAGGAAATGGATGCCTAAATGAGCAATCAAAACACCATTCAAACAGGTAACGAAGGTTCATTTTTAGATGCTGGAAGAAATTACATAAACCGAGTCAAAGGTGGCGAAACTGGATCACTTCCAGCACTACTTGGCTTAGTAATTTTGGCCACGATTTTTGCTGTGGCTAATCCAATATTTTTAAAACCCATTAACTTTGCAAATCTTTTAACCCAAACAGCAACTGTAACAACTCTTGCGATGGGTTTAACTTTTGTTTTATTACTAGGAGAAATTGATCTTTCAGCAGGTGTGACAGCAGGTTTATCTGCAGCTTTCTTAGCAATAACGATGTCTGAATATGGTGTTGCTTGGCCAATTGCTGCTGTAATTGCAATTTTGTTGGGAATGATGATTGGCTTCTTAATTGGAATCCTGGTAGCCAAGGTCGGAATACCCTCGTTCGTCGTAACGCTGGCGGCATTCCTGGCTTTCCAAGGTTTACAACTTGTGGTCGTTGGTAAAGGTGGACTTATTGGCATAGATGCACCACCAATCTTGGCTATTATGAATACGCCAATGCCGATAATTTTTGGCTGGATTCTTTTGGTAGTTATTGTAATTATTTACCTAGGAACTTCAATTTACACAAGAATTCAAAGAGCTGCTTCAGGTCAACAAAATAAACCAATTGGAATTTTAGTTTTTAGAACTATTGCACTGGTTGTGATTGGCATCGGATTTGTTTCATTCCTTAATTTAGAACGTGGAGCTAATCCAGCAGTAACTTCTTTAAGAGGAGTTCCTTATGTTGTGCCAATTGTTTTAATTCTTTTAGCTGCTGGAACATTTGTTTTAAATAGAACAAAATTTGGTCGACACGTATATGCAGTTGGTGGTAATGCTGAAGCCGCAAGAAGAGCTGGAATTCAAGTTAGCCGAGTTCGAATAACTGTTTTCATGATTTCTTCAACTTTTGCTGGCATTGCAGGAATCCTGATGGCCTCTCGTCAAGCATCTGTTGATGCTGCAGCTGGTCGATCAATTGTGTTAAGTGCAATTGCTGCTGCTGTTGTAGGTGGTGTGAGTTTGTTTGGTGGTAAAGGTCGCTTAAGTGATGCAGTAATTGGTGGATTTGTTATTGCAGTTATCGATAACGGCTTAGGACTAATTGGACTTGCTTCAGGTTTGAATCTTGCTATCACAGGTGGTGTGTTGTTACTTGCAGCAACCGCTGATGCAATTACCAGCAGGAAATCTCGAACGTCTTAATTAAATTCTTTTCAAACCATAAGGATTTGAAATGATTGTTGAAATTTCGAATGCCAATAACCGTTTAATAATTGATTCTGCTTTAGGTGGACGTGCCACACAATGGTTTTATAAAGACTTGCAAATCCTGGGCGATAAAGGCGATAACCCCTTGGTAGGGGGATGGTACTTAATGGCTCCATGGGCTGGAAGAATTCGCGACAATCAAGTAATTTATAAAAACGTTAAATACCCGCAAGAAGTTAACTTTCAAAAATGGGCCATACATGGCACTGTTGCGTTTAGTGAAGGCAAAGTTCAAAATCAAACAAGTGATTGCGTTGAAATCCTTCACAGTACAAATAGCAATTGGCCAGTAAACATGGAAATTTTACAACGCTGGTCTGTAACTAGTAAATATGTAAAGTGTTATGCAAAAATTTCTGTTTTTAAGGGCGAATTTCCAGCAGAACTTGGTTGGCATCCTTGGTTTAAACGACAATTAATTAAAGGCAAACCAGCAAAATTTGGAATAGAAGCTGTCTCACAATATATAAAAGATGAAAACTTCTTCACACTCAACAAAACAAAAGAAATTGGCATCCCACCATTTGATGATGCTTTTGTTGTTCCTACAGGGAAAGGATTTATTGAATGGCCAGAAGCTTTAAGAATTGATTTCTCAACTGACTTGCAGACTTTCGTCGTTTTTGATGAGCCTGAGAATGTTTTTTGCATTGAACCTCAAACAGGGCCCCCCGATGCCATAAACAGGGCACAAAACCTGGTGAGGTCAGAAAACCCTCTAGAGGCAAGTGTGAAATGGGAAATAACTGGCCTCTAAGTAGCATTTATTAAGTCGCGCCCAATTTGAGGTACCAATCTAGAATTGGAAAGATGAACCAAGAGCAGTTCTTAGTAAGTCCTAGAAATGAGGTGTTGTGATGGGAATTTTACATTCCATTAATTCACCCTCTGATTTAAAGAAAGTTCCTGCTGTCCAAATTCCTGCATTAGCAAAAGAAGTTAGAGAATTTTTAATTGATCGTGTTTCCAAGACCGGGGGACACCTTGGCCCAAATTTGGGTGTCGTGGAATTAACGATCGCAATTCATCGCGTTTTTGATTCTCCAAGAGATTCAATTATTTGGGACACCGGACATCAATCTTATGTGCATAAAATGTTTACTGGGAGATTAGATCAGTTTAGTGAATTAAGAAAAAAAGATGGAATTTCTGGTTACCCAGCACGAAGTGAATCAGATCATGACATTGTGGAAAATTCTCACGCCTCAACTGCCTTGTCTTGGGCAGATGGAATAGCCAGAGCATATGAACAAACTGGAGAACTTAAAGATCGACATGTGATTGCTGTTGTAGGAGATGGTTCTTTAACAGGAGGAATGAGTTGGGAGGCATTGAACAATATTGCTTCACAAACGCATCGGCCATTAGTGATTATTGTCAACGACAATGGCAGATCTTATTCACCAACCATTGGTGGACTTTCAACTCATCTTGCTTCATTAAGAACTAATGAGATGTATGAAAAAGTCTTGGATTGGGGTAAAGAAACTTTACTTAAATCTCCAATAGGTAGACCCGTATTTGATGCACTACATGGCATGAAAAAAGGTATTAAAGATGTTTTGGCTCCGCAAGGTTTGTTTGAAGATTTAGGACTTAAATACATTGGCACAGTAGTTGGTCATGATGAAGATTTAATTGAAAATGCTTTACAAGTTGCTAAACGATTTAATGGTCCAGTAATGGTCCATGTTATTACTGAAAAAGGAAAAGGTTATGCCCCTGCTTTAGAGGATG
>SXYE01000009.1 GCA_005789325.1 Actinomycetota bacterium | reverse complement strand
TTTCTTCTTTTAGGAATAGCAGTTGCCGTTATTTCTTATTTTATGATCAGAAGTTTAAAAAAGACAGATAAAAGATTCAAAGAAGACATTTAGAATCAAATGCCTCCAATTGGTGACGTGATTGCTTTTGCAATCGCATCATTTTTAATAATCATCATCCCTGGGCCAAGTGTTCTTTTCACTATCGGCAGAGGAATTTCCTATGGGAAAAAAGCTGCGTTAGTAAATGTTGCTGGTAATTCTGTGGGAATGTTCACCGGATCTTTGGCAGTAGCTATTGGTATTGGAACCTTTGTACAAAGCTCTGATATTGCTTATGCACTAGTTGGAGTATTAGGTGGAGGTTATTTAGTTTATTTAGGTTATGACGCAGTAAAAACTAGAAAAGATGTTGCAAAAGCCCTAGTAACTAAATCTGATCCAAAGCCAACTGCACAATTGTTTAAACAAGGATTTGTAGTAGGATTCTTAAATCCAAAATCTTTAGTATTTTTTGCAGCAATTCTTCCCCAATTTGTTGACAGAAGCCAAGGACAAATTATTTTACAAATGATTTTTCTTGCCACAGTATTTTTTGTCATTGCAGTGATAAGCGATGGCACTTGGGGCATCGTTGCCGGCACAGCCAGAAATTGGTTAGCTGAAACCCCCAACCGAATCGAAAAGATAAGCGGAGCAGGTGGCTTAATCATCATCGCTTTGGGAGTAAGTGTCATCATTTCTGCCTTCAACCGTTAACTTGAACTTGGGCGAGTCTTACCTGACTAGACCTTAAATTCCTCTAGCGTTATTTCATAACTTCTATACAACTGAAATAACGTGTGGGGAGTGTTTAAGTGTCAGCTGCTCGCAGGGCCGAACCAAACATTCGTACCTTCGTGCTCGACACTTCAGTATTACTTTCCGATCCAAAAGCGATGTTTCGCTTTGCAGAACACGAAGTTGTAATTCCTTTAATTGTTGTTGCAGAACTTGAAGCCAAAAGAACACATCCTGAACTTGGATTTTTTGCCAGAGCTGCTCTTCGTCAATTAGACGAAATGAGAGTTGAACATGGTCGACTTGATTTACCGATGAAAGTTAATGAAGACGGTGGCGAATTAAGTGTTGACATGTCACATGCAGATCCTTCCCTTTTGCCAACAGCATTTCTTCCTCTTGATAACGATGGCAAAATTCTTGCTTGCGCCAAACTTTTATCAACTCAAGGTGCTGATGTTTACGTTGTAAGTAAAGACTTACCAATGCGCGTTAAAGCATCAGCTCTTGGTTTATCAGCCCAGGAATATCGTGCTGAGTTTGTTACATCATCTGGTTGGACAGGTATTAGCGAAATCAATTTAGAAGATGACCAAGTTGATGATCTTTACTCAAATGGATTGATTGATCATGATTTAGCAAGAGAACTTCCTTGTCACACAGGATTAATTCTTACCTCCTCAAAAGGAAGTGCTCTAGGAAGAGTCACCACAGATAAAAGAATCAAACTTGTAAGAGGAGACATTGATGCATTTGGAATTCATGGACGAAGTGCTGAACAACGATTAGCACTTGATTTATTACTTGATGAAGAAATTGGAATTGTTTCACTTGGGGGAAGAGCTGGAACTGGTAAAAGTGCGCTAGCACTTTGCGCAGGACTAGAACATGTTTTGGAAAGAAACAACCACAGAAAAGTTATGGTTTTTAGACCTTTGTATGCAGTAGGTGGACAAGATTTGGGTTATCTACCAGGCACTGAAGGTGAAAAAATGAGTCCTTGGGCTCAAGCAGTTTTTGACACACTTGGCGCAGTGACAAGTCCTGAAGTTATTTCAGAAGTTATTGCTCGCGATTTAATTGAAGTTTTACCCTTAACTCACATCAGAGGTCGCTCACTACACGATGCTTATGTAATTGTTGATGAAGCACAAAGCTTAGAAAGAAATGTTTTATTAACAGTTCTTTCACGCATCGGCAAAGGTTCAAGAGTTGTGTTAACTCATGACGTTGCTCAAAGAGATAACTTAAGAGTTGGAAGACACGATGGTGTAGCAGCTGTTGTTGAAAAACTTAAAGGTCACCCATTATTTGCCCATGTGACCTTAACTAGATCTGAGAGATCTCCAATTGCTGCCTTAGTTACAGACCTATTAGAAGACCAACCAGTTTAAGTTTTTAGCCTGCTTGAATCTTTACTACAAGGTTGTTTTCAACATCAACAGTTACTCGAGTAGGAATGTAATCCATTGTGAGGGCAAAAAATTCACCATCTCGAGAACCAACTCTAAAACCTAAATTGTTTTGTGCAGCACAAAGTTCAGCATTTGCTTCACTTAACCCAATAAATGCTTGAGACTTTTCTTGAACAAGTTTTGCTGCTTGCTCGAAAAAAACATCACTATCTGGAGCAGCGGTGATCTGGGTCAAATCAACTTTTGGACAACCTGAAGAACTTTGATTAGAAGACGAATTATTTACACATCCATTTAAAACAAGTGATAGCACAAAGATGCTTACAATCCTTAAACCTAAAACTTTTCTCAGATTCATCCTGAGTCTGGGCCTACCGGAATAGTTTTTCCTAATGATCTAGTTGTTTGATCAAAGAAATTATTTCCTTTGTCATCAACTACCACAAATGCTGGAAAATCTTTAATTTCAATTTTCCATACAGCTTCCATTCCTAATTCTTCAAAATCAAGAACTTCTACCTTGGTAATGCAATCTTGAGCAAGTAGAGCTGCTGGACCACCAATAGAACCTAAATAAAAACCACCATTTGTTTTGCAGGCATTTGTAACAACTTGGCTTCTATTCCCCTTAGCAAGCATGATCATTGATCCGCCAGCTTTTTGGAATCGATCAACGTAAGAATCCATGCGACCTGCAGTTGTTGGACCAAAAGAACCAGATGCCATTCCCTTAGGAGTTTTCGCAGGACCTGCGTAATAAACAGCATGATCTTTAAAATATTGCGGCATTTCTTTACCTTCATCAAGTAATTGATTAATTTTTGCGTGGGCCAAATCTCGAGCCACAATCATGGAACCTGTTAATGAAACCCTTGATTTGACTGGAAGTTTAGAAAGTTGGGCTAAAACTTCTTTCATAGGTTTATTTAAATCAATTTTTGTCATGTCATCATTTAGATGAGTATCAATCACATCGGGTAAGAATTGGGCTGGTTCAGTTTCTAGTTGTTCTAGAAAAACTCCGTCTTTATTAATTTTTGCCAAAATTTGTCTATCCGCTGCACAAGAGACAGCAATTGAAACTGGTAAGGATGCACCATGGCGAGGAAGTCTTATAACGCGAACATCATGACAGAAATATTTACCGCCAAATTGTGCACCAATACCAAATTTTTGACTCATCTTTAGAACATGTTCTTCCATTTCAATATCTCGGAAACCATGTCCATCAATTGAACCCTTTGTTGGCAAAGTATCAAGTGATCTGGTGGAAGCCATCTTGGCAACTTTCAATGAATATTCCGCACTTGGTCCGCCAATAACAATTGCTAAATGATAAGGAGGACAAGCTGCTGTGCCCAGTAGTCGAAGTTTTTCATCTAAGAATTCATCAAGTTTTTCAGGATTTAATAATGCTTTGGTTTCTTGAAACATCAAAGACTTATTTGCAGAACCTCCACCTTTTGCCATAAACATAAATGAATATTCCATTTCATGTCCTGGTTTGGTATCTGCATAGATTTCAATTTGAGCAGGAAGATTTGTTCCTGTGTTTTTTTCTTCCCACATTGATAGGGGAGCAAGTTGAGAATAACGTAAATTCATTTTTTGAAATGCATCAAAAATACCTTCAGAGATAACTTCTTCATCGTGAGAATTTGTGATGACGTTTGCACCACGCTTACCTGTAATAATTATCGTTCCTGTGTCTTGACACATTGGTAAGACACCACCAGCAGAAATGTTTGCGTTCTTTAATAAATCTAGGGCAACAAATCGATCATTATTGCTTGCTTCAGGGTCATCCAAGATCTTTTTCAATTGCTTTAAATGACTTGTTCTTAATAAGTGTTGAGTGTCATGCAGAGCTTCAAAAGTTAATTTTTTAATTGTTTCAGGTTCAATAACTAGGAACTCTTTAGTTCCGTGCTTTTCTACCTTGAAACCGGTTGCTGAGATTTTTCTGTAATTTGTGGAATCTTCACCTAGAGGTAGAAGTTCGGTGTATTTGAACTCAACCATGATGAATTTTTCCTTTCTTACTTAATCTTTTCACCTCTTAGCCTATTCGCAAGATGTGCAAACCTGAGATATCGGTAACAATAGTGTTTATGAGTGAGAAGAAACCTCGAGCAGCACAGTCTGTTTCAGACATGGTTCGTTCCTTGGGTGCAGTTGGACTTTTAGTTGGATTGCTTGCAACTTTTGTTTGGTTTACCAGAACTGAATCAGAACAGGTTCTTCGCGAAGTTGATTGGAAGAGTATTTCGATTGGAGCTCAAACAAGAACTCAACTTCCTACTCTTGGACCCGTTGGTTTAGATAAATCTTGGGTTGCCACAAGTGCACGGCTAGAAGAAATTGGCGAGGAAGATGTTTGGCGAGTTGGAGTTGTTTCTCCAAGTACAGAATTTGTAAGTGTAATTGTTTCTAAAGCAGATGTTGAAAAGATGCTTAGAAAGTATATAAACATTGAAAGTCAAGAAGAAACAACAAGAGTAATTGGTTCTAAGACTTACAAACTTATTGAAGAATCAAAAGATAAGGTTTTATACACAACAGAGTCTGGAAATAATATTTTGATTTACTCAACTGCTAATTGGGATGAAACAACAAAGTTTGTGGAAAGCTTAAAAGTTCCAACTAAATAGTTATTCTTCTTCCTCATCTTCATATTCATCGTCTTGGGTTAATTCTTCTAAACGTTCTTGGGCGTTATCTAAAATTGTTTGGCAAAGTGCTGCTAGTTGCTCACCTTTTTCCCAAAGCTTTAAAGTTTCTTCCAAGGCCAAATTGCCTGATTCAAGTTGGGTGACTATTTCTTCCAGAGCAGTTCTTGCTTGCTCATAAGACATGTTCGCATCTTTTGCCATGGGTCAACTCTATTTCTTCTATTTAGTTACTTGTGCTTTGAGGGAATCTTTTTCAACACGAATATCAAGTATTTCTCCAACTTGAGCATCTGTTGATTTTCTAATCAGCTTGCCGTCTTTGCCCTGCACAATTGCAAAACCTCGTGCCAATGTTCCCAGAGGAGAAAGAGTTCGCAATTGTGCTAATCGAGGCTTAAACCACGATTGTTCAGTATTTACTTTTGCAGCAATTAGTTCTCTCAAGTTTTGCTTGAGATCGAATAAAACATCTCTGTGAGTTTGAATGAATTCACTGGGAGAGTTAAGAGCAGAAGTTTCAAGTAATCTTTCCAAAGAAACTTGCTCTCTTTCGATTCTGTTACCGATTCTTTCTCGCATGGAATCAATTAATCTTTCAATAAGATCAATTTCATCTTCTAAATCAGGAACAATTTTTGCAGCAGCATCAGTTGGGGTTGAAGCTCTTAAGTCGGCAACATAATCAAGTAGAGGAGTGTCTTGTTCGTGCCCAATTGCACTAACAACAGGAATAACTGAAGCTGCAACTGCTCTGATTAATAATTCGTCAGAAAAAGGTAGTAAATCTTCAAATGATCCACCACCTCGTGTAATAACAATTACATCAACTCGATTTTCAGCATTTAATTGCGACAAACTTGCTCTAACTTCACTTGAGGACTTAACACCTTGGACAGCAACTTCATGAACATCAAATTCAATTCCTGGCCAACGAAGTTTTGTGTTTTCAATAACATCTTTCATAGCAGCACTTGCTCGACCACAAATTAAACCAATTTTTTTAGGAAGAAATGGAAGAGCTTTTTTTCTTTCGGGGGCAAACAATCCTTCTGCTGCAAGTTTTTGTTTTAATTTTTCTAACTGAATCATTAATTCACCTAAACCAACAGGTGAAATCGCTTTTCCTCTAATGATTAAGGATCCACGATTCATCCAAAACTCTGGTTTACCGTGAACTAAAACTCTTAAACCACTTGTTATTTCAGTCGGCGAATTTTCAATTACAGATCTATTGAAAACAACATTTAATGTGGCATCAGCTGAGACATCTCTTAAATCCATAAACACCCAGTCAGAACCTGGTCTGATTTTTACTGATGTGATTTGGCCCTCTATCCAAACTGAAGGCAGTTGCGTAATTATTTCCGATAAAGCTCGAGCAGCATCCTTAACTTGGATTGCATCTTCGGGTGATTGACCTGTTGCCATAGGAAACAGCGTAGGTGCTCAAGATGCTTCAGACAACGTGAACGCCTACGATATTTATCGTGACCACAACTGGAAAAGTACTTTTAGCCGCCCCTCGAGGATATTGCGCTGGAGTAGATCGAGCTGTTGTAACTGTTGAAAAGGCATTAGACGTTCATGGTGCTCCGGTTTATGTCAGAAAACAAATTGTTCATAACAAACACGTTGTTGAAACTTTAGAAAAACGTGGTGTGATTTTTGTTGATGAACTAAGTGAAGTTCCTGAAGGATCCTTAGTGGTTTTTAGTGCTCATGGAGTTTCTCCAGCAGTTCATGCTGAAGCTGCACAAAGAAATCTCAAAACAATTGATGCAACTTGTCCCTTAGTAACAAAAGTTCACAATGAAGCAAAAAGATTTGCTAAAGATGGATACAAAATTATTTTG
>SXYE01000060.1 GCA_005789325.1 Actinomycetota bacterium | reverse complement strand
TAAACCATGAAAAGGAATAATTGACCACCAGTATGCATGACCTGCTAATCCTTTAGGATAAAAAATTGCTCGTTGTGTCAATTTAGATTTATTCTCATTAATTTTTTCTATTTTAAATTCCAACCATGCTTTACCTGGCATCTTCATTTCAGCTCTAAGTCTTAATAAATTATCTGGAATTCTTTCCTCTACTCGCCAAAAATCTAAAGTTTCACCAACGTGCAAAGAATTTGGATCTCTTCTACCTCTTCTCAATCCCACTCCACCAACGGCGCGATCCATTAAGCCTCGGATCTCCCAAGCCCAGTCAAGTGTGAAGTAACCGTGTTCACCACCAATTCCTTCAACCACTTTCCAAACTTCATGAGTATTGGTATCGATTTCAATTTCTCTTAAGTCTTCATATAGGGATCCACCAGACCATTTAGGATCACTTGGCATTGGTTCAGAAGGAACTCCAGGAATAGATGCACTTGACCAACGAGTTGAAACTTGCGCATCTCTAACTCGCATTAGAGCAAGGTCTACAGCTTTGTCAAATTTAGTTAAACCATCAGTTGGATCAGGTAAATATTTTTTGATATCACTTTCACTACAAATTACTTCATTTATCAAGCTTCTGACTAAGGGTTTTGCAATTGAACCTGGCACTGGGGTGACAAGCCCCACCCACAAACTGGAAAGTCTTGGAGTAAGAAGAGGAACAGGAATAATGATTCTTTTTCTTAATTCAGCTACTTTTGCATAGTGCTTCATCATGTCTTTATAAGTAAAAATATCTGGTCCACCAATATCGAATGCTCGATTGATTTCATTTCCTAAAGAAGCTGCCCCAACTAAGTAATATAAAACATCTCTTACTGCAATTGGTTGAATTCTTGTTTTAACCCACTTGGGGGTAATCATGATTGGTAGTCGCTCTGTTAAGTATCTAAGCATTTCAAATGAAGCTGAGCCTGAACCGATCACAACACCTGCTCTAAGTTCAACTGTTGGCACACCTGAATTTCTGAGTATTTCTCCGGTTACTTTTCGTGACTCTAAATGTTGAGAAAGTTTTTGAGTAGGAATTAAGCCACCCAGATAAACAATTTTTTGAACATTGTTATTTTTTGCAGAAGCTGCAAAAAGTTGCGCCATTTTGGTTTCGATTTCAACGAACTCTGGACCTTGATTTAAAGCATGAAGTAGGTAATAAGCAACATCAACATCTTTCATTGCTCTTTCAACATCAGAAGAATTTAGTGCATCACCTGCAATAACTTCCACCTTGTCTATCCAAGGCATATCTCTTAATCGATCTGGAAATCTTGCAAAAACTTTTACTTTATAGCCAGCAATTAATAATTCTCGAATTAAACGACCACCTATGTAACCGGTTGCCCCAGTTACTAAACAGGTTGCTGGTTCACCCTTGGCATTAGTTCTAATTTTGCCGTAATGCTGGATTGACATAAGTCTTAGTTTGCCCGGTAATTGAACTTAAAGCGAATTAAGGATTACTTTAACGCTGGTTGGGATTGCTAGGAGGCATTCCTGTGCTTGTGGGAAAGGGTCTGGCTAAGACTGGAACACGAATGCCAGCTTTATCAAAAGCACCTTTTATTTTCTCTCTAATCTCTCTGGCTGTTTGCATTGGTTGATCTGGTGCGGTTTTAGCAACAATTCTGACAAAAATTGCGTCTCCTGAAACTTGTTCTACACCTGCATATTGCGGTGCACCTAATAACATTCCAGAAAATGCTGGATCATCTAACATCTCTTTACCAACTCGATCAATTACAACTCTTACCTTTTCTAAGTCTTCGTCATAGGCAACTGGAACATCAACTGTTGCAACAGTCCAGCCTTGGCTTCTGTTTGCAACTCTTAAGATTTCACCATTGCGCACATACCAAACCACTCCACCCATATCTCTTAATCTTGTGACTCTTAAATCAACTTCTTCAACGGTTCCTATTGCAGGTCCTAGATCAACTACATCGCCAACTCCGTATTGATCTTCCAAAATAATAAATATTCCTGCCAGAAAATCTTTGATTAATGTTTGTGCACCAAAACCTAAAGCGACACCAGCAACTCCAGCACTGGCCAAAAGAGGTGCAACATTAAAACCGATAACGCTAAGCGCAGACATTATTGCTACGGTCCAAATAATTAGAGCTGAAGCACTTCTGAATAGCTGCCCCACAGCTTTTACCCTTTGCACAGTTCTTTGTTGCATAACCATGGCAGATAATTCGGCTGTGTTGTCCGCAAGTCTTTTGTATTGAGGGGCTTTATCATTAGCCCTTTTAATAGCACCTTTGACAAATCTTGAAATTGCAATTCTTACAACTGCGTTAAGAAAAATTGCGATTGAAAATATTAAGACGATCTGAATAGGAACACTGGATAAATAGCCACTTAGGGTTTCAGTAATTGAGTCTGCGTTTTGGAACATATGCACAAGGTTACCGACATATACCCCTTTTTTGCTGTTATCAGCATTGAGTAAAGTTGGATTTATGTTAAAGATTTCCCGACTGTTTAATTCCCTAGTTGTTTCTTGCTCAGTTTTGACTGTGTTTTCTCAACCCGTTTTTGCAGCGATAAGAGATGATGGGGATGAACCAGGGGTTTCCATTTCTGGATCTGCTGCGATTGCACTCTTTATTGGTATTCCACTACTAATTTCTGGATTGGTTGCCTTGGCAATTCTGGCACCACAATGGTCAAGAAGAGCCAGACGTGAATCTGGATTCATTTCTCATACTGAAACTTGGTGGCTCAATGGTCCTGGAAATGAAGCCAAGCATTTAGAAATTGAATCTAGTGAAGAAGAGTTAAAATCTTTAGCGCTAAAGGCAGGTGGCGTAAGTGCAAAGTGGTGATTTCTTTACAACAGATGAACAAAATGAAATTGCCAAGTCAATCGCGGCTGCTGAAACAAATAGCGATTTAAATTTTAGTTTATATGTGGGAGAATTAGAAGAAGGTAGAAAAGATGCTATCAAGTTACATAAAAGACTTGATAATAGTTCTGCAACCGTTTTAGTTTGTGTTGATTTACAAAATCATGCAATTGAAATTGTTACTGGTAGTTATGCATCTTCAACTGTTGATAACCAAGTTTGTCGTTTAGCAGCAATTTCAATAGCAAATGCATTTGTGGTTAATGATTATGTTGGTGGATTAAATCAGGCTTTTGCTGTTTTAGGCGCGCACGCATATCGCCCTAAATCAATGACGGATGTTTAAAGGCTATTTATCAGCAGCTTGAGCTCTTAAGGCTCGTGCTATTGCATCCCTTTGTTCAATAATAATTCTTCTAGCTCCAACAGCTAAATTTTTATTATTTTCTAAGAATTTGTCGGATTTATCAATTACTTCTTGCGTAATATTTGAACTTGGAAACAGACCTGTAACCAAAGATTGACCAATTTCGTGAGTTCGAGAGTTCCATAAAGTTTCAACTGAATCAAAGTATTTATCAATAAAGTTTTTCATTATTTCTGAATGGTCCATATATGAAAGTCCACCAAGGGTTGAATGAATTTCAGAATTAGGTAAATTCTCATTAGTTGTAACAAGTTTCCAGGCAATCTCTTTTGCTTCCAGTGTCGGAATTGCAGCTCGAGCACCTGCTGCATGTTCTCTTCCCATTGCAGTGTCATCTCTTTTTAATTCTTCTTCGATAGCAGTCAAGCCACGTTTGCCCATCACAACTAAGCGGCGAAGAAGTGTCCATCGAAGATCTGTGTCAATTTTTAGACCAGCAATTTTCTCATTTCCATCAAGAATTTCTGCTACACGATTTACTTGTTGCTCAGTTGTGGCAACGGCGCTAAATGTTCTAACTAAGGCAAGTTGGCGATCAGAGCCTTCTTCTGCTTCCAGAAGTAGTTTTTGTAATGCATCAGCAAATTTAGTGTTGTATGCCAATCGGTTTTTTCTATCTGCATAAACATCAATGGCACTTCGACATTGCATGAGTACTTGCTGAACAAGTCCAATATCTGTTTCTGCAGCTAAACCTGAGAGAACTAGGTCTAAATATTTCCCAGTTCCAACTTCACCATCTCTAAGCATGTCCCAAACAGCGCCCCAGATAAGAGCTCTTGAAAGTGAAGAATCAATAGCAGCAATATCTTTTGTTGCTGTTTCAAGTGAAATATTGTCTAGTCTAATTTTGGCGTAAGTTAAATCATCATCATTAACAAGAATTAAGGCAGGTCTTTTCAGTCCGACTAATTCCTTTACTTCTGTTGTTTTACCATCAACATCTATTTCAAATCTGTTTGTGCGGACTAATTTGTCTCCTTGTTTTTCATAAGTACCAACTGCTAGGCGATGTGGGCGAAGCACGGGAGGTAAACCAGGAGGTGCACTTGGTGGTTCTTGATTGATAAATGCTTTGGTAATCACATTATTTGAATCAGTTTCAATTTCTGGTCTTAACAATGTTGCACCTGATGACTGTAACCAAAGCTTGGTCCAGGAATCTAAATCTCTTCCTGAAGAAATTGATAATTCATTTAACAAATCAGGCAGTTCAGTATTTTTCCAAGCATGTTTATCAAAATATGCTTTTAATCCTTTAAGAAAGTTTTCTTCTCCTACCCATGCAACAAGTTGGCGTAGCGCAGAAGCTCCCTTGGCATAAGTGATGCCATCAAAGTTTTCATACACAGAATCAAGATCTGGCATATTTGCTGCAATTGGATGTGTGGATGGAAGTTGGTCTTGACGATAGGCCCAAGCTTTTCTTTGTAAATGAAATAGTGTCCAGGCTTCGTTGTATTTAGTTGCCCCAGTGCTTGCCCAATGCGCAGCCCACTCTGCAAAAGATTCGTTCAACCAAAGATCATTCCACCATTTCATTGTTACTAAATCACCAAACCACATATGGGCCATTTCGTGCAAAATTGTGTTTGCCCTTGATTCATAAGCAGTTTTAGTTGTTCTTGATCTAAAAATGTATTCGTCTCTAAAAGTTACACATCCCACGTTTTCCATAGCACCAGCGTTAAATTCTGGAACAAAAACTTGATCATATTTTTTAAATGGGTAGCCCACTTGAAACCTATCCTCAAACCAAGTAAAACCTTGCTTGGTGATTTCAAAAATTTCTTCATGATCAAGAAATTGTGCTAAAGATGGTCTGACAAATATTGCTAATGGGTATTGCCCAAATTTACCTTTGTAAACATCTGTTTTCTTAAAATATGGTCCAGCACACAATGCATACAAATAAGAAGACATTATGGGAGTTGTGGGAAAAGTCCAGGTGGACATTTCATCATTAACTTTCACAGAATCAGGTGTTGGTGAGTTACTAATTAATGTCCATTTAGTTGGGGCAGTGACACTTAAGTTCAAGATTGATTTAATATCTGGTTGCTCAAAAACCGGAAAAACTCGTCTTGAGTCGGCAACTTCAAATTGTGTAAAGATATAAACCTGGTTATCCACCGGATCAATATGTCTGTGTAGGCCCTCACCTGTGTTCATGTAGGAACAATTGGCCTTAACTTTTACTGTGTTTTTATCTTTTAAATGAGTTAACTTAATTCGTGATCCATCAAAAACTTTAGATACAGCTAATTCGTTTCCATTTAGCCAAATCGAATCAACTTTAGGTGAAATTAAATCAAGCCAGGTTTCTGCACCATTCTTGGAATCAAAAGTAATTGAAGCAACACATGAATAAGTTTCACCTTTGCCATCAATGGTTAATGCAACTGTGTAAGCAGTATTTGACACAACCTCAGCACGTTTTTGAGCCTCAGCCCTGGTGATGTTTAAATTTTTGCTCAAGATTTCCTCTAACAAGTTGCGCCAGATTCCAATCTTGACACGTCACCTATGACAGGGCTCTAGGCTGGGGGAAAGAACTCAGATAGATAGGGAATAATTTCTACAAATGACAACAAAAGCAAAATTTTGGTTCGATCCAGCTTGTCCATGGGCCTGGATGACATCACGCTGGATTTTAGAGGTTGAATCTCAAAGAGATATTGAAGTTGAATGGAATATTTTTAGCTTGGCTGTGTTAAACGAAGGCAGAGAATTAACTCCCGAGTACAGAGCCCGAATTGATAAAACTTGGGGACCAGTAAGAGTAATTGCAGCAGCGAAAAGAAAAAATGGTTATGAAGTAGTTCTTCCTCTTTACACAGCAATTGGTAATTTATTTCATCCGGGCGCTAAACCGGTAGCAAAAGAAACTGTTACTGAGGCTTTAAAAACTGCAAATCTTGATGCTTCATTAATTGAAGCCTATGACTCAAATGAATTTGATCAAGACTTAAGAGATTCAACAAAAGCTGCGTTAGATTTAGTGGGAAGTGATGTTGGAACTCCAGTAATTTCAGTGGAAGGAGTGGCATTTTTTGGGCCAGTCATCACACCAGCTCCAAAAGGTGAAGACGCTTTGAAACTATGGGACGGTGTTGTGGCAGCTGCAAGTGTGCCAGGATTTTTTGAACTAAAAAGAACTAGAACAGCAAGACCGCAATTTTAGAAGGAAAAGTTTATGAAAATTCATTTAGGTTGCGATCATGCTGGATTTGAATTAAAAGAAAAAGTTGCACAATATTTAAAAAGCAAAGGTCATGAAGTAATTGATCATGGTGCAAAAACTTATGACGCATTAGATGACTACCCAGTTTTTTGTTTTCTGGCAGCCAAAGGAGCTGCTCAAGATCCGAGTTCATTAGCAATTGTCATGGGTGGATCAGGTAACGGTGAACAAATTGCAGCGAACAAAATAAAAGGAGTCAGGGCAGCACTTGCTTGGAGTGTTGAAACAGCAAAACTTGCTCGCGAACATAACAACGCCAACGTCATGGGAATTGGTGGACGAATGCATTCAGAATCTGAATCATTAGCTATCGTCGATGCATTTATAAACACAAACTTTTCAAATGATGAAAGACACATGAGAAGAATTAATCAATTAAGTGAATATGAAAACGGTGGGAAAATGCCACCATTGCCAAATTAGTTTTTCTTAAAATTTGGAGCGGGTGAC
>SXYE01000059.1 GCA_005789325.1 Actinomycetota bacterium | reverse complement strand
GAATTATCGACAGCCAATCCACCGGGATTATGTTCACCACTCATGACACTAAGCCTGCTACGAGATGCAAAAACACGCATCTTTGACTTAACTACTACGCTAGAGATACGGCTAAAAATGAAAGAGGTCGTGACAGCCAACATGTCGGGTGAAGCGCCAAAGAACCCCTCGAGCACAGGTTTTGGGCCTAATGAATGGCTAGTCGATGAGATCTATCAACAATATCTAAATAATAAAAACTCAGTCGATCCTTCCTGGTGGGAATTTTTCGGTGATTACTCCCCCACAGAGCGTGCTTCAGCAAAAATTGCCAGTGAAACTAAAAATAGCGCGCCCGTAGTTGAACCTTTGGTTAGAAAACCAGTAGAAGAAATTATTCCAATTAGAAAAAAAGTAATTGAAGTTCCAACTTCAAATGATCCAACAACTGAAATTATTCGAGGTACATCAGCTCGTGTCGTGACAAACATGGAAGCTAGCTTAAAAGTTCCAACCGCTACTTCTGTTAGAAGTATTCCCGCAATTTTGCTTCAAGAAAATAGAACTTTTATAAATAATCATTTAGCTAGACAGCGTGGTGGAAAAGTATCGTTTACACACATAATTGCTTACGCGGTAGCCAAAGCAGTAGGTGACATTAAAGAAATGAACACTGCCTACACAGTTTTAGATGACAAGCCTGCAATTATTAAATATCCACATGTTGGTCTTGGATTAGCAATTGATTTAGCTAAACCAGATGGCACAAGACAACTTTTAGTACCAAACATCAAGTATGCAGATGTTTTAGATTTTGCTCAATTCTGGTCAACTTACGATGATTTAGTTAGAAGAGCTCGTGGAGGAAAATTAACTGTTGAAGATTTCCAAGGAACAACAATCAGTGTTACTAACCCTGGCACAATTGGAACACAACATTCAGTACCAAGACTTATGGAAGGCCAAGGTGCAATTATTGGTGTTGGGGCTCTTGATTTCCCAACCGAATGGCAAGGTGCTGCTGCAGAAACCTTGGCAAGACAAGCAATCAGCAAAGTTATTACTTTAACTTCAACTTATGATCACCGAATTATTCAAGGTGCTCAAAGTGGTGAATTCCTAAAAAGAATTAGTGAACTACTTTTAGGTAAAGATAATTTCTACGAAGATATTTTTGCTTCACTTGAAGTCCCTTACAAACCATATGTTTGGGCAACAGATATCGCAACCACCCATGACCAAGATATAAATAAGGTCGCCAGAGTTCAAGAATTAATTCATTACTACCGAGTTCGTGGACATTTAATTGCTGATACAAATCCTTTGGAATATGCACAAAGAACTCACCCTGATTTAAGAATGGTCAATCACGGGTTAAGCGTTTGGGATCTGGAACGAGAATTTGCCACAGGTGGATTTGGTGGAGTTCCGTTTATGAAACTTCGTGACATTTTGAATCGTTTGCAAGATTCATACACAAGAAGTATTGGTGTGGAATACATGCATATTCAAGAACCTGAAGAAAGAAAATGGATTCAAGAAAGAATTGAAAAGCCACACGAAAAAATGGATAGACAAGAGCAGTTAAGAATTCTTAGAAAATTAAATGCAGCAGAAGCTTTTGAAAAATTCCTTCACACAAAATATGTAGGTCAGAAGAGGTTCTCACTAGAAGGAAGTGAATCAGCAATAGTTTCACTTGATTCAATCTTAGTTGAAGCTGCCGATGACAACTTGGTTGAAGTTGATATTGCAATGCCTCATCGTGGTCGATTAAATGTTTTGGCCAATATTGCTGGAAAATCTTATGAAAGAATTTTTAGAGAATTTGAAGATGTAGGTTCAGCCGGATTTGTGCAAGGTTCTGGTGATGTTAAGTATCACCTGGGAACTTATGGAAAATTCGTAACGGATCAAGGAACCAGTGTTCCTGTGTATTTAGCTGCTAACCCATCTCATCTTGAAGCAGTTGATCCAGTGCTTGAAGGAATTGTTAGAGCTAAACAAGACAAATTAGGAAAAGGGCACGACTTTCCCATTTTGCCTATTTTGATGCACGGTGATGCTTCATTTGCAGGTCAAGGTGTAGTGCTTGAAACTTTAAATCTTTCCAAATTACGTGGTTACAAAACCGGTGGAACTATTCATTTAATTGTTAATAACCAAGTTGGTTTTACTACTTCTCCTGCAGATGGTCGAAGTTCAACCTATGCAAGTGACATGGCCAAAACTATTCAAGCACCAATTTTTCACGTAAATGGTGATGATCCTGAAGCAGTTTCAATCGTTTCAAGACTTGCCTATCAGTACAGAAAAGAATTCAAAAAAGATGTAGTTATTGACATGATTACTTATCGTCGTCGAGGACATAATGAAGCAGATGATCCTTCATTAACTCAACCATTGATGTATCAAGTAATTGATGAAAAACGAAGCGTAAGAAAGCTTTACACAGAATCACTAATTGGTCGTGGAGATATAACTGTTGAAGAAGCTGAATCAGCATTAATCGATTACCAAAACCAATTAGAAAGAGTTTTGGCTGAAACAAAGAGTGATTTGAAGAAAGTTGATTCGATTCCGGTGGACAATAGGCCCACTTTTCCTGTCGAAGTTGAAACAAAAATTAGTCGAGAACTAATTGATCGGATAGCTCAAACTCAAGTAAATCTACGTGAAGGATTTACTCCTCATCCAAGATTGTGGCCACAATTAGAACGTCGTGCCCAAATGATTAAAGATGACACGATTGATTGGGCAATGGGTGAAGCTTTAGCTGTTGGTTCGCTTCTTTCAGAAGGTCATTGGGTCAGAATTGCTGGTCAAGATGCCAGACGTGGAACTTTTGGTCAAAGACATGGAGTTATCGTTGATTACAAAACTGGTAAAGGTTACAAACCTTTAAAGCAAGTTGCTAAAGATGGCACAAGATTATTCATAATTGACTCTGCGTTAACAGAATTTGCTGGAATGGGTTTTGAATACGGTTATTCAGTGGCAAGCCCTGAATCACTCGTTATGTGGGAAGGCCAATTTGGAGATTTCGCAAATGGCGCTCAAGCAATTATTGATGAATTTATTTCATCAGGTGAACAAAAATGGCAACAAGAATCTGGTTTAGTTTTGCTACTTCCACATGGAATGGAAGGACAAGGTCCAGATCATTCATCAGGAAGAATTGAAAGATTCTTAAGCCTGGCCGCTCAAGACAACATGACTATTGCCCAACCATCTACTTCTGCTTCATATTTTCATTTATTACGTTGGCAAGTTTTGAATCCGCACAACAAGCCATTAATTGTATTTACTCCTAAATCAATGCTGAGAGCAAAACCAGCTACAAGTGCGACGAAAGAATTTACAGATGGAAAATTTGTGCCAGCAATAGAGGATATCAAAACAGATAAGTCAAAAGTTAACAAGATTGTGATGTGTACTGGAAAAATAAGTCACGAAATTGCTGCAGCACGAGATGCTGGAAATCTAGAAAATATTGCGATTATCAGACTTGAAAGGCTTTACCCACTTCCTATTAAAGAAATTAAATCAATTTTGTCTGGTTACTCAAATGATGCAAAAATTATTTGGGCACAAGATGAACCTGCTAATCAAGGCGCCTATCCATTTGTTATGACTGAACTTGCACCTCAACTAGGTCGCGTAGTCACAAGATCTTCTCGACCAGCTTCTAGTGCTCCTGCTGTTGGTTCTCATACCAAGCACGATCAAGAACAAGCAGATTTAATTAAATCAATAATCGAATAATCCCCTCAAAGCTAAATAGTTATTAAGCCTATGAAAGGCTGTAGCCATGAAATCATTTGCAAGCGATAATTATGCTCCAGTTCACCCTTTAGTTTTAAAGCAAATTTCAGAAATTAACCAAGATCATGTAAAAGCCTATGGCGCAGATGATGTAACTCTTAACGCAATTGAATTAATTAGAAACACTCTTCAAGATTCAAAATGTGAAGTTAACTTTGTATTTAATGGCACAGGCGCAAATATCACAGGCCTACAAACAGTTATGGATTCTTGGAATTCAGTTATTTGTGCAAGTACTGCTCATATAAATGTTGACGAAGGTGGCGCACCCGAAAGACTTTTGGGAGTTAAATTATTAGATATCCCAACAAAAGATGGAAAATTAACTCCTGAATTAATTGCCCCACTTTGGATTCGTATGGGAGATCCGCACACTTCTCAACCTAATGTTGTTTCAATCACCCAATCAACCGAAATGGGAACTGTTTACACTCCTAGTGAAATAAAAGCTTTGGCCGACATTGCACATAAAAATAATTCATATCTACATATGGATGGGGCAAGAATTAGTAATGCTGCTGCAAGTCTTGGGGTTTCAATTGCAGACTTAACTAGCAAGGCTGGTGTTGATATTTTTTCATTTGGTGGAACTAAAAATGGTTTAATGGGTGCCGAAGCTGTCGTGTTATTTAAACCAGAATTAGGACAAAAATATCCCTGGATAAGAAAATCTTCTATGCAATTAGCCAGTAAGCATCGTTATTTAGCTGCTCAGTTTGTTGCATTATTAACAAATGATCTATGGAAGCAAAATGCTTCAAATGCTAACGAAATGGCAAAGTTACTTCGTTCTAAAATTGAGAATAATCCAAAAGTAAAGATGACTCAGCTAACTCAAAGCAATGCAGTATTTGCAATTCTTGATCCACAACACACAATTGAATTGCAAAAGAAACATAATTTTTATGTTTGGAACGACAACACAGGTGAAGTAAGACTTATGTGTTCATGGGATACCACGATTGAAGATGTAGAAAATTTTGCAGCTGATATTAACTCAATTTGTAAATAACGGCCAATACTTAAACATCACAATTCCTTTAACTAAGTTCTTAGGTACTTCTCCAAAAAGTCTTGAATCATCACTAAATTCAGAATTGTCACCTTGTAACCAATAACCATTATTTGTGATGGTTATTACTCTTTTGATGATTAGCAAGTCTTCTCGATCCGGACGATTCGCAATGACAACGTTGTTTCGTTTAACTTTTCGAGACTTTCTAATTAGTACCAAATCTCCCGAGTGATACGCAGGCGCCATCGAGTCACCTTGCACCCTTGCCACCATCAGACCGAAGTTACCCACCATCTCATTGTGCTAAAGAGTTACTTTCAAGGTAATCTCAGGAATAACAATCCGAAGGAGTAAACAATGAGTTTATGGTCACCTAAGACAACCGTCTTTGCTCACTGCGATTTACCTTGTGGTGTTTATGACCCAGCCCAAGCAAAAATTGAAGCTGAGTCTGTTAAAGCATGCATGGTTAAATACAACGATTCAAAAGATGCTGACTTCAAAAGTCGCGCCGTAGCAATCAAAGAACAAAGATCACATTTGGTCAAAGAACACCTATGGGTTTTGTGGACAGACTATTTCAAACCAGCACATTTTGAAAAGTATCCACAACTTCATGTTCTGTTCAATGAAGCAACAAAACTTGCAGGTGCTGCTGGAACCAAGGGCACAAATGATGTCGCAGTGGCAGATAACTTATTAGGCAAAATTAAAGAAATCGACACAATTTTTTGGGAAACCAAAAAAGCCTAGTAAATAATTAAAATAATGCCCTAGATATTTTCTAGGGCATTAATTATTTAAAGGTGAATTTAATAAAACTTATTCCTATTGATTGGTAAGAGTGCAAGAACTAGGCCAAAGATTGATGAAGAGATTATAACTAAACCAAAAAACTTTGTTGTTAAATCTGAATCCTCTACAAAAGGCCAACCAATTATTATTGCAAATAGTTGAATAAGTAAAAAAGGAGTAAAAGCAAACTTTTTTAACTTTTGAAACCCTTTTGCGACAAGAATAATTGAGATTACGAATATGGCATAGACAATATTCTCAGTTATAAAAGTGTCAATTCTCTCTATTTCTCCTGTTAATAATGCGCTTACGAATGCCCACAGAGCATAAACCCCAAGAGATATTCCTTGTATGATTGCAATTTTGTAACAGATTGCAACTGAATTTTTTTTAATGTAATTCATAAGTTTCTACCTGTGATGTGGAATATGGTCTAAATGCATGCCAAAAGGAAGCTCTAATCTGTTACTTTTCATTAAGTCTTCGTCCGCAAGTAGGTCTCTAGTTGTTCCATCAGCAACAATTTGTCCACCATTTAAAATTGCAGCTCTGGGACATATTTCTAGAGCGTAAGGTAAATCATGTGTCACCATCAAAATTGTTACATCTAAACTGAGTAAAATCTCTGACAATTCTCGTCTACTAGCTGGATCTAAATTACTACTTGGCTCATCCAAGACCAAGATGTCTGGTTTCATTGCTAAGACTGTTGCAACAGCAACTCTTCGTCTTTGACCAAAAGATAAGTGGTGTGGAGGCCTGTCAGCAAACTCTCTCATTTTTACTTGACTTAATGCAAAATCAACTCGTTCTTCTAATTCTGATCCCGTTAAACCAATGTTGGCCGGACCAAACGCAACATCGTCTCTAACAGTAGTCATAAACAATTGATCGTCTGGATCCTGAAATACTAAACCAACTCTTTTTCTTACCTCAAATAAGTTATTTTTTTCAACATTTATACCTGCTACTTTTACTTCACCAGTTTCAGATGCCAAAATCCCATTAAGGTGCATGACTAAAGTTGTTTTTCCAGCACCATTTGGACCTAATAACGCAACTCTTTCTCCCCTATTAACTTTTAGATTGACATTATTAAGCGCTTGTCTTCCATCAGGGTATGTAAAAGTTAGATCGATTATTTCCAATGCAGCTGTCAATTTAGAATTACACTCCAAATCAAAAATACACTTATTGCAATTAAAGGCAATAATGTTCCATTTATTTGATCTTGGCGACTTGAAAATTGCACAGTAGTCAAGGGAAGTGATCCTGTGTAGCCTCTGGAAAGCATGGCCATGTGTACCCTTTCTCCTCTTTCATAAGACCTAATAAAAAGTGCCCCGGCAGATCTAGCTAAGACACCCCACTGCTTCGGGCCTCTGGCCTCAAAACATCTTGACTCTCTAGCAATAGCCATTCTTTTTAATTCTTCCGTTACAACAACTGTATATCTGATCATAAAAGACATTATTTGAACCAACAATTTTGGAAATTTCAATTTTTCAAGCCCAACTAATAACTCTCTTTGAGGAGTAGTTGATGAAAGAATTAAAGACATCATTACTCCAATTGTTGCTTTTATCAAAATATTCCAGCCAGCCCACAACCCCGGTTCTGAAAGTTTGAAACCAAAAAAATCTATCTTTGGGTCAGTACCAAAAATTGGTAAGAAAAAAGCAAATAAAACAAAGGGAATTTCAATTATTAGCCTTTTTCTAATCGCACTAAGAGGTATTTGATTCCAAATAAGTAAACCTATAACAATTAATGCATAACTTAAGTGAGCCTGAAAAAAATTTCCTGGGGTTAGCACAACCACAAGTACAAAAGAAAAAACTGAGGCAATTTTTATATGCGATGGGAGCTGGTGAAACCAATTATGTCGATGTTGATAAATACCATAAGAAATATGATTATGAACGTTTCCCATTTAAATTAAATTATCTTTTTTTAAGAAAAGTAAATAAGCCAAAAGAAATAACTGCTGTAAGAATTACTCCAACTATGCCCGCAATGCCTACAGAAAATCTCTCATTTTCTTGTCCTATTAATGCATAATCAGCCAATGGTGAACCCGACACCGCACTATCTTTTGCTGTATTTAGAAATCCAACTTGTTCAGCAACAAATTCAAGTCCATCAGGATTAGCGCTTGCATAAAAACTAAGCATTGACGCAATAAATATCGATATCGCCAATCCGATTAGCACGATTTTTTTAGTTGTCATTTTATCCCTTAATTAACCAACGACAATTTTAAATTCGAAGCACCATAAACTAAATCTTTTCTTACAGATAAGACGGCTGAAATCGTAAGTACAGTAATTATGGCTTCACCTATTCCGATGACAGAGTGAACTCCAACCATGGCAATTAAAACTTTGTCTAGGGTGATGGCAGCGGTGCCACCAAGTGCAAATTGAAGGGTAAAACCGATTGCGCTAATTGGCACGCTTAAATATGAAGCAATTGCTGTTGCAGATAAAAATCCGATTCGATTTTTTGGAAATATTTTTTGTAAAAGTCGAAATATGTACCAGGCTCCCAAAGTTGCAAGCACTGCCATAATGAAAACGTTTAATCCAATTGCAGTCAATCCACCGTCTGCAAAAACTAATGCCTGGACAATTAAAACCACAGTAACTGCGAGCACACCTGCCCAAGGTCCAATCAATATCGCAGCTAAGGCTCCCCCGATTAAATGTCCACTTGTTCCTGCTGCAACTGGAAAGTTAATCATTTGCATAGCAAAAATAAATACTGCTGCTAATCCAGCTAATGGTGCAACTTTTTCATCTAACTGATTTTTGGCACCCCTCAGAGCCAAGAACACAAAAAAAGCAGAAATTACCAAAAAAAGGATCGAAACTGGGGCGTTAATGAAACCATCAGGTATGTGCAGTTGCGGGATTTTCAATTAGCTCCTAACGGGGAATATTGATAATTCTATGCTATTGCAAATACTTTGCAATAAGGCCTCCTGTCCGATTTATCCTCAATGTGACCAAAGTGACACCTGATTTCAGAAGATTTTGCCCAATAAAGGTTGTGCAAACCGTCACAACGTGTCACCCTTGTAGTGGGGAAACTAATTGGAGGTATTAAACATGGACTGGCGTCATAAATCAGCTTGTCGCGATGAAGATCCTGAGTTATTTTTCCCTATAGGTAACACCGGACCTGCTGTTTTTCAAATAGAAGCAGCTAAGAAAGTCTGCAAAACCTGCACCGTGGTCGAACCATGCTTGCAATGGGCTTTGGAAACAGGCCAAGATTCCGGCGTTTGGGGTGGACTAAGCGAAGACGAACGTCGCGCTTTAGGCCATAGTGCTCCAGCGGCTTCAATCAACTTCTACTAAACCAAGACAGGTTTAGTCACTTTTCCTAAGAACTATCGGGGCGACTATTTCTGCCTTCACCCCAGTGGGTGAATTCGCAGAAATAGTTAACCCACCACCAAGTTCATCAACAATTAAAGTTCTCACAATTTGTAAACCTAACTGATCCGTTGCAAAAACATCTTTGCCTTTTTCAATTCCAGGACCTTCATCAGTAATTGTGATTCGAATTTGTCCACCACTTTTGGATGCATTAATTTGCACGGGTGCATTTGTTGGTCGCCCATGTTCAATGGCATTTTGTAAAATTTCTACTACAGCCATGGCAAGAGGGGTAGCAACTTCTGCGGGTAGTTGTCCAAACTCTCCTTGTAGTTCAATTCCAATCGCTTTTTCATTTTCAACAATTGTTGAAGCATCTGTGACAAGTGCTATTACTTGACTAATTACCTCATCAAATGGAATTACTTCACCTGGCGATCTAGATAAGGCTTCGTGCACAACTGCAATAGCACTTACTCTTCTTTGTGCCTCAGCTAAAGAATCTTTTGTTTCTTCACTCTTTGCTCTTCTTGCTTGTAACCTCAGAAGTGCGGCTACTGTTTGTAAGTTATTTTTAACACGATGATGGACTTCTCTAATTGTTGCATCTTTTGTTAAAAGTGCTTTCTCTTTTCTTCTCAAATCTGCAACATCTCTTACTAAAACCAAAGAACCTACTCTTTGATTATTTTTTAAAAGTGGAACACCACGAAGAGTCACAACCGAAGTTGAATTATCTAACTCAACTTCACCACTAGCGCGCCCACCTGCAATGAGCATTATTGCTTCATCAACTGGACCGGGTTTATGTTGAAGTTTTGTAACAACTTTTGAAAGATCTTGATTGATTAGGTCAGATGCAAACCCAAGTCTTCTAAAAGCTGATGAAGCATTTGGGCTGACAAAATCAACAATTCCATCCTTAGTTAAGTGAATGATTCCATCACCAACTCGAGGTGCTTGATTTGCTTTGCTGATTTCACCTTGCGCAGGGAAACTTCCCGAAGCAACCATTTCCATCAAATCTTGTGCAGCGGCCAAATAAACTTGCTCTAATCTTCCACCTCTGCCATCAACACTTGTGTGGCGAGAAATGACTGCAATAACTTTTTCATTAAACACAACTGGAATTGCTTCTATTCTCAAACCTGAGCTATTGGAGTCACCAACTTTTCTTCGAGTCGATAAAGCTTTATCTAAATCAACTCTTCGACCAGAGGCAATAAACTCTCCTACTAAGTCTTCTGGAACATTTGTGTGAGTAGTCGCAGGCCTAATTTGTGCTGCTGCGAAAAAACCTTTTCCGTGCCAGGTTGGAATCCACAGCACAAGATCACTCAAGCTTAAGTCTGCTAACAAAGTCCAATCAGCCAAAAGTGCTTGAAGATGTTCAATATCTTTATCTTCAAGTTCAGTTTTGTCTTTGACAACGGCTGATAAAAAAGTCATAAGCCAACGTTACCTTGTCGTTCCACAAGTCTTATTTGAGCGCTACCCAAACTAGTCTCAATAAAAGTCGTACTCATTTAGTCACTCAATGGTTGTATTAAATTTAGGCCATTATTTCTAGCATTATTTACATCTGAATTCACTTTATAAAATTCAAAGTAACCATCTGGTGGTGTTGCTAGAAGTGATCTGATTTCATCCTTATTTTGAATAGATGGATCAAGCCATGCTTGCCAATTTTTATCAGGAACAAGCACAGGCATCCGATCATGAATGGTTTCTAGCCCTAATTTTGCTTCAGTAGTAATCACAGAAAAACTGTGAACTTCCTGGTCAAAATTTCCTGGAGTTGGGTTTTTCCAGATTTCATAAATTCCGGCCACCGCTAAAACAGGACTATTTTTTGCTTTTATAAAATATGGTTGCTTTTTTTCTTTAGGATCAATTGGTCTAAACCATTCGTAATAACCGTCCATTGGAATTATGCATCGTCTTTTACTAAACGCGCTTCGAAAAGAAGGTTTCTCGTCAACTGTTTCAAACCTGGCATTTATCATTTTCGCACTCATCGAGTTATCTTTTGCCCAAGAAGGAATTAATCCCCATGTCATTATTTCTAGGGTCCTATTTTGATTCTTATCAACAGTTATTGCGTAAGTTTTTGAAGTGGGAGAAATATTGAAATTTTCAGGTAAAAGTTGAACAGGTAGATTTTTTAACTTGAATACTTCAGTAAGAGTTCCCGTATCGCGATTGGCAGCGTATCTTCCACACATAACAACCTGAATATTACGTGCACGCTGTAGTCTTAGATTCAAATGAGTGAATCTGCCCCACATAACTGGTCTGCCCCCAGTGTGCAGCGCCCAATTAAGGCAACCATTTCAATTCCTGGTTCAAAGTCTGCAACAAACAGAGCATTTGTTTTAGCTGCTTTAGGTGATTCTGTTTCAAAAATTTCTAAACCTTTATTAGCTCGTGATACCGAATTGATGCTGCAAGCCTTAAAACAACTTGGCTGTGAAATAAAGAAATCTGCTGAAGTTGTTGAGATTTCTCCAATGAAACGAGCTCATCAAGATTTGACTATTGACGTGGGCTTAGCTGGAACCGTTATGAGATTTGTTCCACCATTAGCAGCACTTTCAACTGGAGTGGCACATTTTGATGGTGATGCTCGTGCACGCAATCGTCCCATGAAAACACTTATTGATTCTTTAAAGTCACTTAATATTTCTGTGGACGATCAATCAACTGGATCACTTCCTTTTTCTATCGCAAGTGATGGAGTTGTAAAAGGTGGAGAAATAACAATTGACGCTTCCGAATCTAGCCAATTTGTCAGTGCACTACTTTTAGCTGCGCCAAAGTTTTTGAATGGTTTAACTATAAATCATGTTGGAAAAAAGCTTCCAAGTATTCCTCACATAGAAATGACTATTGACATGCTAAAACAAGTCGGTGTGAATATTGTCTCTACAAACAATAATTCTTGGAAAGTTTTACCTGGAAAAATCACTTCAAAAGATTGGTTAATTGAACCTGATTTATCAAACGCAGGACCATTCTTAGCTGCAGCTCTAGTAACACATGGTGAAGTAAATATTCCCGATTGGCCTCAAAAAACTACGCAAGCTGGAAATGCGTGGATAGATATATTAACGAAAATGGGTGCTTCAGTTTCTCTAAGAGATAAGGGTTTAAAAGTAAGACACTCAGGTGAGATAAAAGGTATTGATTTTGATTTAAGCGACGTTGGAGAATTAACGCCTGTTCTAGTTGCAATCACGTTGTTTGCAAATTCTCCAAGTTCCTTAACAGGAATTGCGCACCTCAGAGGCCATGAGACAGATCGTTTAGCTGCACTTGTAGAAAACATAAAGGCAATCGGTGGGGATGCCACTGAAACTGCTGACGGACTGAACATAAAGCCAGCAAAATTACATGGTGGTTTATGGAAGGCATTTGACGATCACCGAATGGCTACTGCAGGTGCAGTAATTGGATTAGTAGTTAACGGAATTGAAGTTGACGATATAAAAACTACTTCTAAAACTCTTCCCGACTTTGAAAAAATGTGGAATTCAATGGTGGGTGCGTGAACAAACTGCAAGATTATGACGAGGATGATTTTCGTTCCCGTCCAGGAAAACATAAATCAAGACCTAGATCTAAAGATAGACCTAAATTTGAGAATGCAATAGACGGATTGGTCATAACAGTTGATCGCGGTAGGTTCACCGTAAATTTATCTGATTTAGATGATGTAAATATTTATGCAATCAAGTCTCGTGAATTAGGAAGAAAAGGTGTTGTTGTTGGAGATTTAGTAGAAGTGGTTGGAGTTGACGTTAAGAATCCAGAAAATATGGCCAGAATTGTAAAAGTTAAAGAGCGAAAGAACTCTCTACAAAAAAGTGCCGATGACTCTGAATCAGTCGAAAGATCTCTAGTTTCAAACATTGACATGGTTGCAATTGTGGTTGCAACTTCAGAACCTGAACCTAATCCAAGACTTATTGATCGAACAGTGATCGCTGCTAGATTAGCTAATGCTCAACCCATAATTATTGCCACTAAGACTGACGTTGAATCTTCCGAAAAACTTTCGCAAATGTATCAAGCACTTGATATTCCAGTAATTTCTATGAACAAAACAACCAATCTTGATGAGTTACTTGATTTACTGGAAGGAAAAACAACTGTACTAATTGGGCCTTCCGGTGTTGGTAAATCAACACTTGTTAACAGACTTGTTCCTGATGCTAGAAGAAGAACCGGTGAAGTAAACGATGTGACCGGGCAAGGAAAACACACCTCAACCTCGGCTTATGCACTAAAAGTAAACAGTAAAACTTGGATCATTGATACTCCAGGCATTAGATCTTTTGGTTTAGCACATGCTTCCGTTGAAGAAATATTGGAAGGATTTCCAGACTTAATTCAAGCCACTACTCAATGTCAAAAAGGTTGTTCCCACCAAGACACAAGTTGTGCAATCGAATCTGCTGCTTTTGAAAATCCAGCGCTCTTGCCAAGACTTGATTCATTTAGAAGATTACTTGCTTCACTTGAGTCCTCTGAAGGTTAGACTTATTTGACTATGAGCATCCAAGATCTAGAATTTACCCACAAATTAGCTGATTCAGCTGACAAAATCTCAATGGCTCGATTTGGGGCAATGGATTTAAAAATTGAAACTAAACCTGATTTAACTCCAGTTAGTGATGCTGATAGAAGTGTTGAGGAAGAATTAAGAAAACTGATTGCTAATTATTCACCACAGGATTCAATTATTGGCGAGGAATTTGGTCATGACGGTGGTGGAAATCGTGAATGGATATTAGATCCAATTGATGGCACCAAAAACTTTGTGAGAGGTGTTCCTTTTTGGGGAACACTAATTGGATTACGTGTTGATGGCCAGATGACTACAGGAATGGTTTCTGCACCAGCTTTGGGTAGACGCTGGTTTGGCGCAACGGGGTTAGGTTCTTTTTTGCAAACAAAAACAAATTCATTTCAAAGTGAAAGAAAACTGCAAGTTTCTAAAGTCTCCAAATTAGAAGATGCCTATTTAGGTTATTCAAGTCAAGACAGATGGGAAAAGAAATCTCAAGAAGAAGAGTTTGAAAAATTACTTAAGAAAGTTTGGCGCGCGCGTGGTTTTGGAGACTTTATTATTCACATGATGGTTGCAGAGGGATCCCTTGATTTGGCTATGGAACCTTCACTTGCAATTTGGGATATGGCTGCATTGATTCCGATTATTCGTGAAGCTGGTGGAAATGTGACATCACTTAATAATGGTGATCCACTAATTGAAAAAAGCTTAGTCACAACAAATGGTTTGCTCCACGAGCAAACCATAAGATTATTTAGTTAGTTTCTTCTATTTATAAACATTGGTAGACCTCCTGCGGGTCTAACCATTACTAATGCTCTGGGAATTGGTTCTGAACCTGCCGGTGTTAAGTTCCACTCTTGAGCAATTCGAGCAATCATTAAAACACTTTCTAATAGTGCAAAATCTTTTCCAATACACATTCTTGGGCCAATTCCAAATGGCAAATAAGTTCCTTTTTGTGGAGTTGGCGCATCAGGCATAAATCGTGTTGGATCAAAACTTTCGGCTTTGTTCCATGCTTCAGGATGTCTATGTGTTGCCCAAGGAGAAATTATTATTACGGATTTTTCAGGAATTTCGTGACCACCAAGAACATCCTCTCCTAATGATCTTCTGCTAACCACCCAACCTGGTGGAAAAATTCTTAAAGCCTCATCAACAACTGCCCTTGTGTAAGGAAGGTTTGCAACGTCTTCAACTTCTGGATTTCTTCCTTGTAAAACTTCGTCAACTTCTTTTTGTAATTTTGTTTGCACATCTTGGTGAGAACCCAGTAGCCACCAAGTCCAAGTTAATGAACTAGCAACGGTTTCGTGTCCTGCAACAATAAACGTAACAATTTGATCTCTTAACTCTTTACTGTTTAATCCACCTTCATCATCATGAGCGGCAAGTAATAAATCAAGCATGTCAACGTCTCGATCCACTCCTGCAATAGCTGTGATTTTTTTTCTTTCATCAAGAATTCTTTGAACAGCGCCATCTAGTTGTTTTAAAGCTTTTGCTAATTTTCTGTTATTTGGTGTTGGAATCCATTTTGGAAATGTTATGGGAGTTCTGGCGCGAGCAACAATAATATCTAATGCATCAAGAGTTGCTTGAGCAGTTTTCTCAACATCTCCTGCTAAATCAGTTCCAAATAATGACCGGCCCACTATTTCTAATGCGGCATGCATCATGTCATCGTCAATATCAATTACAGAATTATTTGGTAATTTTTGCCAATTTTTTAACATTCGTTCTGTTACAAGAACTGTATCTGGACCAACTCTCATAATGGCTTCGTGGTGAAATGCCGGTTGGATCAATTTTCTTTGTCTTTTCCAACTTTGTGTATCAGCTGCTAGTAATCCATCTCCTGTTACCAAAGCTAAATTCTCATATTGAATGGTTCTCTTGCCGTAATTTTTTGCATTCACTCGCATTACACGATCAACATCATCAGGATGAGTTACCAAGTACACCGGAAGAATAGGCAATGGAAATTGAACTACGTTTCCATATTTTTTTCGCATCTCCACAAGAAACCCTGATGGATCACGTCTTGCTCTTAGCAATTGAGAAAACATTTGTTTGGTCGTTGGTCCTGGGGCTGTGAGAAAAATTTTTCCTAACTTTTTTTTCTCGAATTTGCCAACTATTTCACTCATGTCTCTACTCTACGCATTGTATTGATGGCACAAAAAAAGAAGACCGGGTGGATTTCCGGTCTTCTTTTTTATTGGTAGCGGGGACAGGAT
>SXYE01000008.1 GCA_005789325.1 Actinomycetota bacterium | reverse complement strand
TTCTGCTTTTGCTCCAGCAACATGCCAAACTAAAAACAATCCAGCAATACCGCGACGTTTATGTGCTTGATCTTTTGGTGCCGATAAAACGTCATCATTTAAAACAACGGTTTGCACTTTAATTCCCATTTCACGGGATTTATCTTGAGCTTTATCAAAGTTGATGCAATCGCCTTGATAATTTCCGTAGCTATACATAACACCTGCGCCACTGTTAACTGCCAAAGTTGCTTCAATGATTGGTTTTGCTGGAGGGGAAGCAAACACGTTTCCAAAGGCTGCACCATCTGCCATTCCTTTTCCAACGTAACCTGCAAATGCTGGTAAGTGCCCTGAACCTCCACCCACCACAATTCCAACTTTTCCTGGAATCGGTGAATTAGCTCGGGCAATGGAACGCTTACCTACTCGTTTAATTATGTGATCGTTTGCTGCTAAGTAGCCCTCGACCATTTCCTCGACCACGTCAAAGGGGTCGTTAATAAGTTTTTTCAAAAGACCTTCTCCAGCCTCTCTCGCAAAGTCCTCACCTCATCTTCGAGGTGGAGTTACTGGAAGCGTAATACGGTCTTGAATAAGTCGTAAAGATGCGCCTATGGTTATGCCTACGAATCTGTATACAGGAAGGTATCCAAAACCAGATGGCAAAGAAAACCTTAGGTGTGGCCATGATCGGCTATGCCTTTATGGGCAAAGCCCATTCTCAAGCTTGGCGAAACGTAGGAATTGTTTATGACATACCCGCTGAAATCAAAATGGTGGCAGTTTGTGGCAGAAACGCAAGCAACACCCAAGAAGCAGCAGATCGACTTGGTTGGGATGGAATTGAAACTGATTGGAAAAAATTATTAACACGTTCAGATATCGACATCATTGATATTTGTACACCTGGAGATTCACACGCAGAAATAGCAATTGCAGCACTTAATGCTGGCAAACATGTTATTTGTGAAAAACCATTAGCAAACACAGTTGCCGAAGCAGAACTTATGGTTGCTGCAGCAAATGCCAACAAAAATGTTAAAAACATGGTGGCATTTAACTACCGCCGTGTACCAGCTGTGGCACTTGCTAAAAAAATGATAAGTGATGGAAAACTGGGCCGAATATTTCACATCCGTGCTCGCTATTTACAAGACTGGATTGTTGATCCTAATTTCCCATTAGTTTGGAGATTAGAAAAAGACAAAGCAGGATCTGGTGCATTAGGAGATATTGGTGCACATGCAATTGATACAACTCAATTTGTTACAGGTCAAAAACTAATTGGTGTTTCAGGATTAACAGAAACATTTATTAAAGAAAGACCACTGCCTGGAGATTATTCAGGTTTACAAGCTAGTGCTTCAGGAAACAAAATGGGCAAAGTAACTGTTGATGATGCTGCAGTATTTGTTGGTAGAACAGATGGTGGCGCATTAGCAACTTATGAAGCAACACGTTTTGCTACTGGAAGAAAAAATGATATGGGATTTGAAATCTTTGGATCCAAAGGTTCATTGAAGTTTTCTTTTGAAGACATGAATGAACTTTGGTATTTCGATAACACCGAAGGTGCAGAGACCGCAGGTTTCCAAAGAATTTTGGTAACCGAAGGAGTTCATCCATACATGACTGCATGGTGGCCACCAGGACACATCATCGGTTATGAACACCCATTCACACATGAAGTTAAAGATTTTGTGGAAAACATTGTTAATAACACAAATCCTGAACCTTCATTTGCTGATGGTTTACAAGTTCAAAAAGTATTAGATGCAGTAGAAAAAAGTTCCGCAAATAACGGTACTTTCCAAACAATAAAATAAGGAGGAAAGAAAACATGTCAAGACCAATTACGTTGTTTACCGGTCAATGGGCAGATCTACCATTTGAAGAAATGTGCAGACTTGCATCCAGTTGGGGTTATGACGGATTAGAAATAGCTTGTTGGGGTGATCACTTAGACGTAGTTAAAGCTGCTGAAAGTGATAAGTATGTTCGCCAACAAAAAGATATTTTAGAAAAACACAACTTAAAGTATTGGGCAATTTCCAATCACTTAGTTGGACAAGCAGTTTGCGATAACCCAATTGATGAAAGACACAAATCAATATTGCCTTCCCGAGTTTGGGGCAATGGAGATCCAGAAGGTGTTCGTCAACGTGCTGCAGAAGAAATGAAAACAACAGCAATTGCTGCTAAAGCATTTGGTGTTGACACCGTTATTGGTTTCACAGGTTCAAGCATTTGGCATTACGTTGCAATGTTTCCACCTGTAACCCAAGAAATGGTTGCAGCTGGTTACAAAGATTTTGCAGATCGTTGGAATCCAATTTTGGATGTGTTTGATAAACAAGGTGTGAAGTTTGCACATGAAGTTCATCCATCTGAAATTGCTTACGATTACTGGACCACAGTTGAAACGATGAAAGCAATTAAACATCGTCCAGCATTTGGTTTGAATTTTGATCCCAGCCATTTCGTTTGGCAAGATCTTGATCCAGTTAACTTCTTACTTGATTTCAAAGATCGCATTTACCATGTTGATTGCAAAGAATCACGTAAACAATTAAACGGTCGAAATGGTCGTTTAGGTTCCCATCTACCTTGGGCAGATCCACGTCGTGGTTGGGATTTTGTTTCCACCGGACATGGACATGTTCCTTGGGAAGATGTTTTCCGTGGTTTAAATTCAATTGGTTACAAAGGACCAATCTCTGTTGAATGGGAAGATGCTGGAATGGATCGCCTAATTGGTGGACCAGAAGCTCTTGAATTCATCAGAAAACTGAACTTCACTCCACCAAGTGCTGCATTTGATGCTGCATTTAGTTCCAAGAGTTAATTAGTTCAAAAACAATTAAGGCCTGGATAATTTATCCAGGCCTTAATTTATTGCTAATTAGAATTAATCCCCTAAAGGCAATGTTGGATTTGTTTTTGAAAATTCTAAAGTGGAATCTAAATCAATAATTCCTGCATCAGATCCAAGTCCAGTTGCCACCAATGAACCACAAGCACTGCCCAATTTGGCTGCTTCTTCAATAGTCATGCCGCGAGAAAGTCCTGCAATAAATCCACCAGTCCAAGCATCGCCACATCCTGTGGTGTCAACAACATCAACTTTGTAGGCTGGAATTCTTAAACGCATGCCTTCTTTATTTTTAATTAGACTTCCTCGAGCCCCCATTTTAAGAACAACATGTTTTGCTCCAGCGTTTAGAAAGAAATCGCAAAGTTCATCAAGGTCAGTTAAACCAGTAATCATTTGAGCTTCTTCTAAGTTAGGCATGAAGAAATCTAAATAAGGCATACTTGGCAAAATCTTTTCTGCCATGTTGTCTTGTTTAACACCCAGAATGTCCATAGTGGTTATTGCTTTACCTTCACGAGCAACTTTCAAAGTTTTTACCGTATCTTCGCCATCAAATTTAGGCATTAAATAAAAGCCGCCGATGTGAACAAAGTCAGCTTTTTTTACAACATCTTGAGGAACATCTTCAAAACAAAATGTGGCATTAGTACCCATAACGTGCAGAGCTGGTCTTTCTCCGTTTGGTCTAATTGGCAACATAGTGCCTGAGGTTTGTACACCTTTTTTTCTTTTCATATGACTTGTGTCAATGCCGTAGCGATTCATGATGCCCAACAAAACGTTGCCCATTTCATCATCACCAGCTGCGCCTACTGCCACAACTTTGCAACCAAGCTTTGCCATATCAACAGATGTTCCAGCAGCAGTTCCTGCTGCAGTGATTCTTATTTCATCAATTAATGCAATGTTTTGTCCTGGTGGAATTTCTGATACGTGTCTGCCTAAAACATCTAAAATATGCACACCCATTGAAACAACTGTTTTCATAAATCTCCTTAAAGTTTATTCAGCGGATGGTTTTGGTTCAGGGGATGCTTCGTCATCAGATAAACCTAATACCGGATCATCTTTTCTTTTACGGGCACGTCTTTTATCGTTTAACCAAGCTATAAATGTTGCTGCTGAAATTAACAACAACACAGGGGCAGCCAGCAATGTCATGTTAACTGGATCTCCAGTTGGGGTAGCAATTGCTGAAAATGCAAAAGTAATCAAAACAACTAAACGCCATCTTGAAGTTATGGCTTTTGCTTCCAACATGTCAAAAATGTTTAACATCACAATAAATAAAGGTGTGAGAAAACTAATTCCAAACACTAAAACCATACGTAGAAAGAAACTTAAATATCTATCTACTGGAACATAATTTCCTACACCAAGGGGTGTAAAACCAAAAAGTAATTGCAAACCAATAGGTAAGAAAATATAAGCAAGTACTGCCCCACTAACAAACAGTGGTGTGGCAACGCTGGCAAAAAGATATGCTCTTAGTTTTTCTTTTCTATATAAACCTGGAGTAATAAATCTCCACAGTTGATAAATCCAAATTGGTGAAGTGACCAACATTGAGGTCACAACTGAAACTTTTATTTGTAACACAAATGCATCAGCTACACCACCCAAAACTAATCGAACATCTCGACCATTTGATTGGGCTTGTTCAACAATCACATTTACGGGTTGACTTAAGAGATCAAATATTTGGGGATAAAAACCCCAAGCAGCAACTGTACCAATAACAATGGCAACAGATGCTTTAAATAATCGAGACCTTAATTCACGTAAATGTTCAATCAGCGACATTTCTTTAAATCGCTGCACTTTTGTTGCAGGCAAAACTAATTACACCTCCACCTAAATAAATTTAAGCGGATTTACGCCTCAGGATTTTTTGGTTGTTCGTCAGACTTGGTGCCATCGTTTTTAGTTTCAGCTTTCAAAATACGAACTGAACGACCAAGGGAACGTGCCATGTCTGGCATGCGCTTTGCACCAAATAACAAAAGAATGATGAACAAAATGATCATCAATTCTGTAGGTCCTAGTTGCTTAAACATCTAATCTCCTTTTTAAAACTGCCCGGCGTGATAAAAATACTCCTTAGAAGCCAAAGCCTCCACCTCGAGGTTCTCACGAGGCTAGTTACTTGGTCAATCTGCTTTAAGCACAATAAAGGTCACGATTTGGGAACTATTTACCCCTTGTTTAGGACCTGATAGCCAATCGACAAGGACGTGGCAACGATTAACCAAAGTTGATACGGGATCAGAATTAAACCGAACCAAACTTTGGTCTGAAAAGCAATGGCAACCATGGGAATTGTTAGTAATGCTGTTACCGCTAAAGAAATTGCGGCAAGAATCAAATTATGTTGAATATAAAAACTGTATGCCCACAACAAAGCTGTACCGACACTAAAAGCAAATAAAACTGTGTAAAGCACTCTGAAGAAACTATTTGCGTTATTAGCAACTAATATTCCTGCGATTATCAAAACCAGGAAGTTATATGGCCAAGCTAAACCAAAAAGAAAATCAGGTGGTTGCCAAAAGGGGCGCTTCAATGATCGATAGAAACCATCGCCAGTGTTGACCCATAAACCAGATCCAATTGCATAAAGGGCAACCAGGGAAACATTTAGGAAAGCAAAAATTGTTTTAGCCAATTGATTTAATCCTGTTCATTATTGTTTCTGCCATAACTTTTCAGCCATGAACTCGGGCACAATTAATTCGGACAACATTTGTGCTAACAGATCTCCTGATTCAATATTTATTGAGGCAGTGTTTCCTTTGGCATATGTACCAATTGAGCCAAAACTAGAATTTCTGTTTGTTAACCATTCCACTGCTTGATTGTCCCATTGGCTTCCGGTAAACATTAAAGCTTTGTAGTCCAGTGATTTTGTTAAATACACATCCACATGAGACCAATCACCGGTTTCGCAACCATCGGATGAAAATCTTGGTCCTTCTCTAAACATTAAGGCTCCTTGCAAAGCACTTCCACTTCTTTCCGCAGGTGCCATTAACCAAATTCCATCTTTACTAGTTGTTAAATTCATAAAGGATTCGATCCACTGATTTTTTGAATCCAATAGTTTTTGAATTTGTTTACTAGCAATCTCACAAGATTGTTTAACTGAAGGCGCAATACCTAATTGTTCTAGAAGTTGAAACAAACCGATCAAAGTTGCTCTATAAGACCAAATACTTACTCCACCGGTTTCTGGTGCAATAGGAAGTAACAAAACTTCATTAACTAACTTGGTTATTTTGCTATTTGCTTCTCTCGTAAGTCCAATAGTTCTTATGTTTGCTGGCATATTTTCTAAGAATTTAATAACTTCCACACTTGTTCCAGAAGCAGAAATTGCCACAACCAAAGAATTAGCAGGAAACTCTTGCGGGGTTATCGCACTTGCAATTTCAGCAAAAGCCAGAAATCCTTTGCTTCTTAATTGTCTTGCCACATCTTGGGCAGCGTAAAAGCTTGAGCCCATACCCACAAAGTAGATGGGTTGATTCTTTTCAATTACTGGTAATTTCCAAATCTTTTCTTTACTAGCACTGACAATGACATTTGGAATTTGAGCCAGATCAGCACTGAATCCTGACACATTTGTTTCAGCCATATCTCTATCCTAATTCTTGTTGCAATGAAATTACGGGAGCATAAATCCATCTAGGCAAATACTTTTGAGCATAAATTATTTCAAACAAATACTGTCTAAGACTCAAATACTCAACTAAACCCAAATCAAGAGGAGAAAGACCTAAAGATCTAGCTTGATCTTGATAACTCATCAAAAATGCGTCTTGAGCCGATTTGACTACTTCATTTAATTGCCCGTATTCCAATTTATTTACTCTTTCTGCCACTCGGGCAGCAAGTGCAATAGAAGTCAAAAAATGGGCCACATCACTTTCAACCGGTGCCCCACCATTTTTTGTCTCTGCCTGTAAAACTGGAGATCCATCAAAGTCAATTATTAAATAATTTTCTTTCACTTTTAAAATTTGTCCGACATGAAAATCACCATGGGTCATTTGATTATTTTTGTTTGAATAACTTAATCTATCTTTTTTTTGTTTTAATTTTGTGAAGTATCTATTTGATAATTCTTGCCATAATTCGAACACTTCATCGGGGTCAGGATAGCCTTGAAAATCATAATTTTCAGGTTTCTTGTAATCGTTAGCTAAATTATTAATTAAATTCTCACTGACTTCTAAATAGTTGATAATTTCATCTATAAGGATAGGTTTTAAATCTCTATGCATCTCAGCACAAATCTGTCCTAATTGGTTAACCCAATAAAGATCCTTACTAACAAGCTTTTGAGGTGCCCAAGTCCAACCATCAGTTGAATTCTCAATAAATTCATAAACTGTTATAAATTCGACTGATTTACCAAAAACTTCAAGTTCAACGTGCCCAAAATATTTCGGAGTATTTTCAAATCTTGACTTCGATAAGGCAGATAAAACTCTGATACTTCTGTTTGTTAAATCTAATTTCTTTCTTATTTTTACTAAATAGTTTCCGTATCTAAAGCTTGAATTACTTTGGTCAACTTCAATGTATTCTGGGTCTTCATTTCCAATAATAATTTTGTTTACACTTTGACTTCTAAATCCTGGAATATCTTGCTTATTATTGATTAGTTCAACGGCCCACTTTGCCAAGCCAGATAAATCCTCGGGTTCAAATTTCAACGCTAACTCAGGAGTATGCGTAATGCGAACTTCTTTGCCCGCGCCCAGATCAATAATGGCCATGTCCCCCATCTTGCCCCTAATTCATATAACAAATTGATACTGATCTCCCAATTGCCTTGCAAAACAATTAGGGGAACTGACAGACTCGAGTCAGCAATTAGCCGGGCTAAGAAAAAGTCTCGGTAGACCAATTGGAGGAAATTTAGATGGCCATAATGCGAAAACATAAGTTTTCTGCATCTGTTGTAGCAGCTGCTGCACTAGTTCTTTCTGCCTGTGGTGGATCAACTGGTGATGCATCTTCAGCAACAGTGGATTCAAGTGTTGACATAACAACACAAAAATTAGTTATTTCTAACTGGGCTGGTTATTACCCAGAAGATTTGCCAGCAAAAGTTAAAGAAGCAATCGGTGTTGATATCACCATCACAAACCATGCAAACAACGAAGAAATCATGGGTAAGATAACTGCCTCTGATGATTCAGGAATTGACATTGCATTTGTTAGTGGACAATATGCACAAGCTTTAGCAGCCGGTGGAAAGATTGTTAACTTTGATAAAGCAGCCATTCCAAACTTGGCTAACCTATATCCAGAAGTTGCAGATCTTGCATATGACAAAGGAACAAATTATGCAGCACCATATGCATGGGGAACAACTGGAATCTGTTACAGATCAGACTTAGTTGATTTCACTCCTGATTCATGGAATGACCTTTTGAATCCAAAAGATTCAATAAAAGGCAAAACCACAATGCTTGCAACTGAGCGTTGGTTGGCACTTCCTGCAATGAAACTGCTTGGTTACTCAATGAACACAACTAATGCAGATGAAATTGCTAAAGCAAAAGAACAATTAGTGAAAACTAAACCAACATTGCTTGCTTATGATGACACTGCTTATTACACCAAACTTGTTTCAGGTGAAGCAGTTCTATCTGAATCATGGGATGGTTGGTGCAACTACGGTATTGCTGAAAACCCAAACATTAAGTTCGTAATTCCTAAAGAAGGAAGCGATCTTTGGGCAGACACAATGGTGATCTTGTCTTCAAGCAAAAACAAAGAAGCAGCTCACGCATTCATTAACTACATTCTGCAAGCAGATGTGCATGCATGGGTAGCTAATAACATCCTTTACAAAGTTCCTAACAAAGCAGCAACAGAAACTTTGGATCCAGCACTTTCAACCTCATATCCAAATATGGGATTAACACCTGCTGAATTGCTAAAGGGTGAAGTAGTTCTTGATTTAGGTACAGACTCCAAGTTGTACACAGATCTAGCTACTGAAGTAACTTCAAGTTAATTAGTTAGGTAACCGATTGGTTAAAAGTGGCGGGAGTAAAAACTCCCGCCATCTCGGTTGGGCTTGGGCATCACCTGGTCTTATTTTCTTAACATTATTCGCAGCAATACCTGTTGTTTCTATGTTGTTTATGTCTGTTTTGACTGCAGGACGTTTTGGTGGAGTAACTACTCCTATAAATTTCGACAATTTTAGTCGTGCCACAGATCCTATATTTGTTCAAGTAATTCTTAATTCTTTAGTAATTGCTAGTGCTACAGCAATTCTATCTTTGTTAATTGGCTTTCCTACAGCATTGTTTATTTCAAGACTTTCTAGAAAATGGCAAATAATTTTGATTGTGGCCATAATTTTGCCTTACTGGACTAATTTTCTTGTTAGAACTTATGCGTGGTTAGTGTTATTAAATAATGAAGGAATTATCAATAAGTTTTTAAAAAATATCGGATTAATTGATAAACCAATCGAGATGCTCTATACACCTGGTGCAGTAATTGTGGGAATGACCTACTTGTACCTACCTTTAATGATTTTGCCAATTTATGCAGCTTTAGAAAAAGTTGATAAAAATCTGACCGAAGCAGCTTATGATTTAGGTTCTAGTGTCTGGAAATCTTTGCGAACTATTTCAATTCCACTGGCGATGCCTGGGATTTTAATTGGTTTAATATTTGTTTTTGTACCAAGTTTAGGAAACTTTGTGGTTCCAGAACTGCTAGGTGGCGGAAAAACTGTCATGATTGGAAACCTTGTTAGGGATCAATTCCTGAAAGCGCGCGACTGGCCATTTGGTGCAACATTTGCTTTGATCTTAACTTTAATTTTGATTGTATTGATTTCTCTTCAAAGCTATGCAAGTAAGAAGGCTAACGTAAATGCTTAAAAAGATAAACTTATCTGCAGTAATAACAGTAATTGTCTTAATATTTTTGTATTTACCAATAATGGCTGTAGTTGGTTTATCTTTCAACACCAGCAGTAACTCCCTGATCTGGAAGGGATTTGGTTTTGATTGGTACAAAAATATTTGGAGTAATGAGCCCATAATGAGTAGCTTTCAAAGAACAATTTTTGTTGCTTTGGTAACTACTTTTTTCTCACTATTAATTGGAACCACAATCTCTATTGGATTGAACAAAATGAAGGCTGGCGGGTTCTTAAGGACTTTTTCAACTGCTCCGGCAATTGTTCCTGACTTAGTTTTAGCTATTGGTCTACTTACTACTTTTTCTACAATTTCAATGTCTTTAAATTTGAGTACCGTGATAATTTCTCACACCGTTTTTTGTACGGCTTTTGTGGTGGCAATTGTGCTTGCCCGCATTGGTTTAATGGATCCCTCAATTGAAGAAGCATCCACTGATTTAGGGGCAGGTGCACTTAAGACACTTTTTAAAGTGACTATCCCACAATTAATGCCAGCACTTATTGCAGGAGCTGTACTTTCGTTTACTCTTTCGATGGATGAATTTGTGATTGCTTTTTTCACAAACGGTCCAGAAACCCCAACACTTCCGATGGTTATTTACTCCATGATTAGATTTGGGGTAACTCCAGAAATAAATGTGTTAGGTACTTTGCTACTAGTAATTAGTTTCGTGGGAGTTATCTTTGCCCAAAGAATTGGAAAGGTTGCAGATTCAATATGAGTCAAGATTTACTCAAAATCAGAAACCTAACCAAAAAATTTGGATCAATCACAGCATTAAATAATGTATCTTTAGAAATTAAAAATAATGAAATGTTTGCCCTTCTTGGACCTTCTGGTTGTGGCAAAACAACACTTTTAAGAATTATTGCAGGATTTGAATACCCAGACTCTGGTCAAGTATTGATGAATGATTCTGATTTATTAAGTATTCCTACCAGAACTAGACCAGTTAATTTAATGTTTCAATCATATGCACTATTTCCACACATGGATGTATTTTCAAATATCTCCTATGGCTTAACAAACACCTCCTTAACAAAAGAAGAAATCAAGAATCAAACAAATGAAATTATTGAAAAAATTGGTTTAGGTGAACACGTCAAGAAAAAACCTAATCAACTTTCTGGTGGTCAGCAACAAAGAGTTGCTCTAGCTAGAGCAATTGCCAGAAAACCTAAAATTTTATTACTAGATGAACCCTTAAGCGCCTTGGATAAAAAGATTCGACAAGAAATGCAAATTGAACTAAAAAGAATTCAACATGACTTTGGCATTACTTTTATTATTGTCACCCATGATCAAGATGAAGCAATTTCACTAGCTAACAGAATTGCTGTTTTTGATAAGGGTGAAATAAAGCAGATATCTACACCTCAAGAACTTTATGAAAATCCCACAAATGAATTTGTGGCAGATTTCATAGGTGAAGGAAACATTCTCAAAGCCACTTCAACCAGCTCTGGTTTTGAACATCCAGGTCTTGGAACAGTGAATTTTTCTCATTCAATTGGTGCCGGAAAACCTGTCACAGTTTTGATCAGACCAGAAAGTATTAACTTAACTCCAGCCTCAAATGGGGCCGGCCAAATCACTGACGCTGTTTTTGCTGGGTCAAAGAAAAACATCACCGTCAAATTAACTACCAATGAAATCGTGAGAGTTTATGCAGATAAATCTGCCAACCTTGAAGTGGGAAGCCACGTGAACCTATTATTTAATCCACAAGACGTCAGAGTTTTTTAGATTAAAAGGAGAAAAAATGAGTGGCAAAACAATTCTGTTCTGGCCAGAATCAGCATATGGTCCAACCAATAACTGCATTGGAATTGGCAATGTTTTAAAAAACCGTGGACATAATGTTGTTTTTGCTGCTGAATCCTCTTGGGGTGGCAGGTTATCTCCACTTGGATTTAAAGAAGAACTAGTTGATTTATCTGCACCTCCAGAAAATCCTGATGCTCAAAGTGTGGGTCAATTTTGGAAGGACTTTATTAGAGATACTTCCCCTGAGTTTAGAAAACCAACTGTTGAACAATTAGAAACTTTTATCACGCCAACAAGACAAGCTTTGGTTGATGGGGCAATTTATTGCGAACCAAGATTAAAAGAAATTATTGCCAAACATAAACCAGATGTCATTATTGAAGATAACGTTGTTTGCTTTCCTGCAACTGTTACCGCAGGAGTACCTTTTGTTCGCGTAGTTTCATGTAACCCACTTGAAATCATGGGAGATAAAATTGCTCCACCATTTTCAGGTTTAGCAGAAAATGATCCATCATCTTGGGCAAGTTATCACCAGGCTTACGAAAAAACCCAAAGACCAATGTGGGAAAAATTCAACTCTTGGGTAGTTTCTCAAGGTGCTCCTGCTTTGCCGGATATGGATTTTATTCATACTTCAAAAGACTTAAATTTGTATGTGTATCCAACTGAATTGGACTACACAGATAAAAGACCATTAGGAAACAATTGGCACCGAATTGATTCCAGTGTGCGCTCCACAGATGCAGCATTCGAGCTTCCAAGTGAAGTTGCAAATAGACCAGCTGATTCAAAGTTGATTTATTTATCTCTTGGTTCTTTGGGCTCTGCTGATGTTGACTTAATGAAGAGATTAATTGGAATCTTAGGTAAAACAAAGCATAAATTTATTGTTTCCAAAGGTCCACAAGCAAGTGAATTTGAATTAGCCCCAAACATGATTGGTGCGGAATTCTTACCGCAAATTTCAATTATTCCGAAAGTTGATTTAGTTATTACCCATGGTGGTAATAACACCACAACAGAATCAGTTCATTTTGGTAAACCAATGATTGTTCTGCCTTTGTTCTGGGATCAATACGACAATGCTCAAAGAGTTCATGAAAAAGGTCATGGCATAAGACTTGCAACTTATGCATTTAAGGATGAAGAACTAACCGGAGCAATTGAGAAATTACTTAACGATTCGAATCTACTTGCAAAACTAAAAAATATAGGCGAAGCAGTTAGATCAAGAAAAGGTATCGAAGAAGCTGCTACAAAAATTGAAGCTCTAGCCAAATAGTGACTAGAGCAATAATTAACCCGGCCACGGGTGAAGTAATCAAAGAAATAGCAGACTCAACAACGCAACAAGTAGATATTGCGATAGGAAATGCTACAAAAGCTTTTCCTATCTGGTCAAGTTTTACTCCCGGTGAAAGAACTAAGCATCTTTTAGATTTTGCTGATTTACTTGAAAAACATGCTGATGAAATTTCTGAACTTGAAGTCTCAGAGACTGGTAAACCATGGTCCACAATGCGTGATGGTGAGTTTCCTTTTGGTTTAGACAATCTTAGATTTTTTGCAGGTGCAGCTAGATCATTAGATGGAACTGGTGCTGGTTCATTTAATAAAGGTTATACATCTTTGTTAGTTAAAAAACCTGTTGGTGTGATTGGTTCAATTGCTCCTTGGAATTTTCCCTTCATCATGGCAATTTGGAAAATTAGTCCAGCAATGGCAGCAGGTAATACTGTTGTAATTAAACCTGCGCCCCAAACTCCATCATCTACTTTAAAAATAGTTGAACTTGCAAAACAAGTTTTTCCATCTGGTGCGCTGGAAATAGTTCTTGGTGATGCAGATGTTGCCCAGCAGTTGGTTAAAGATCCGCGAATTTCAATGATAAGTATTACTGGTTCAAGTGATTCAGGTAAAAAAGTCATGCAAGCGGCAAGTCAAAGTGTTAAACGCGTTCATTTAGAACTTGGTGGAAAAGCCCCAGTATTAGTTAGACAAGATGCTGATTTAACCCAAGTTGCCCAAGCTATTTCACTTGCTTGTACATATAACTCAGGCCAAGACTGCACTGCCGCTACACGCATTTATGCTCATCACACTGTTGTTAAAGAATTAGAAAACCTTATGAAACAAAAAATGGAGTCAATCAAAGTAGGAGACCCAAAAGATAAAAGCACTGATATTGGACCTTTGATTTCAGATAAACACCGAAACTTAGTAAATGAAAAGGTTCAAAATGCAATTAAAGATGGTGCAACTCTGGTAACTGGAGGGAAAAACATTGAAGGCAAAGGGTTTTACTACTCTCCTACACTGCTAACTGATGTGAAACAAAACAATTCCATAATTCATACTGAAGTTTTTGGTCCAGTTATAACTATTACTGCTGTTAAGGATGATGAAGAAGCAATTGCTTTGGCCAATGACAGCGAATATGGATTAGCTTCTTCTGTCTGGACAAAAGATGTTGGTAAAGCATTAGAAATTTCAAGAAGAATTCAAGCAGGGGTGACCTGGATTAATGATCACTTACCAATTGTTTCTGAAGCGCCACATGGAGGAGTTAAAGGAAGTGGTTTTGGAAAAGATATGAGTCAAGAATCAGTCTTGGAATACACAACTACTCACCACATAATGATCAAGCATGGCCAGCACGAAATAAAAGAAGGATTTCGGCCTGTTTAATTATTGAAACAAATAACAAGTTAACTACTGTATTTCTCATGTCATTACAACTAGAACGTGGAACAACTGATCTTCCAGTATTTAAAGTTATTTCTCAGATTTTAAAAAATGGTCCTAAATCATCTACTTGGGAAGATTTACTTTCAGGTTTTTAATTGTTTTGATTTCCACCACTGGTCCCATTGCGCAGCTACTAATTCTTCCTCTGAAGCATTAGATATAAATTGCAGAGCAATAATTCCAATTGTCGCACCTAATACGCCAAGCAACATTGCTTTATTTTTTTATTAAGTGAAATCTACTAGTAACTTAGGAAAAAAGTGGCTTCAAATGATTATTCAAAAAAACACCTTTAGGATCAAAGTCTTTTCTGATCTTGATAAATTTTTCAGCTTTTGGGTAGCGATCATGGAGTTGTTCTTTTGTTAAGAAATGTAATTTGCCCCAATGAACTCTTGCGTCATATCGACCCAGAATCCGATCAACATCTTTCAAATAACCCCAATAATCAACCCCGGGCATTCCCGAGACGGAAACAACCAAAGTGTCGCGTTTGTAATTAGAGGATAAGAATCCATCTTCTGATCCACATGTTCTTATCTCTAATGGGAAAATACTTAAAGGCAAACTTCGAAGCATGAATTCACGCATTTCATTAATACAATCAACAGCACGTTCTAATGGAATAAAGTATTCAAGTTCGTGAAAATTTGGTGAATAAAACATTGGATATATTCGGTAAGAACGATCTACTCTTCTTTTGGGAACATGAGAAATCTGTTCAGAATCTCTTGCTTCGTTGAATACTTTTACATGACAGGTATCAGTTGCTTTTTCTCCTGGTGGTAGCTCAATGTTATATAAAGCAGCAGATTCTTCACTGGGAAACCAAAAGAATGAAAAATTTCTATTCTTCTTAACTCTTTCATGAAAGTTTCTAATTACATCAGAAAATGGTTCGTGATCAATATGTTCACGTAACTTATATCTTTTTGTTACTTGTAATTCCATTCCCACCATCACACCTAACATGCCCACTGAAACTTGAGCAGCATGTAACAAATCAGGTTTCTTTTCATTAATCTCAATTACTTCACCGGTTCCTGTGACAATGCGACAAGATCTTAAAATTGAAGAAAAACTTCCAAATTCTGTGCCAGAACCATGAGTTCCAGTTGAAATTGCACCAGCAATTCTTTGCGAATCAATATCCCCCTGGTTTCTCAGAGCTAAACCTTTATCCCATAAAGGATCTCCCAATGCACTAATTGGTGTACCTGAACCAACAAAAGCTCTTTGCTTATAGGGATCAACTGCTTTGATTCCACTTATTTTTTCTAAATCAAGTAACAAACCATCTGTTTCAACAATGGGAGTAAATGAATGGCCTGTTGCCATTACTCTTATTTTTTGTTTTTTCTCTAAGGCTTTTTTGACCGCTTTTACAACTTCTTTTTCTGTTTTTGGTTGGGCAAAACTTGCATACTTAAAGGACTGATTACCAACCCAGTTTGTCCATTTGCCAGCCATATCTTTAACCTACCAATAAAGAAGGCTGTTAAGCAATAATCAGTTAAGAAATCACATACTTTTGTAAAACTTCAATTGTTTCTGCAACACCATTATCTGATTTCATATCTAGGGATACTTTTGTTACATTATCTCGATACTTTAAAGCTTCAAGAATTCTTGTCGAAACTTTAGTGCTTTTTAACTTCCTAAATGGCAAAGATTTTGGCCCAAGTTTTTGCGTATGTAATTTATGAGCCCACCATGGTTGATCAACAATAAAGGGAACAATTACTGATGGGGTTCCTGCTCTTAAAGCGGCATGGGTTGTCCCAATTCCTCCATGGTGCAAAATGACTTTAACTAACGGAAATATCTTGGTATGAGAAACAGACTTTACAAACTTCACATCAGGGTCATTTATAAATTCTTGACTCACTGCTAACCCACCCCAACCAGTTGAAACTAACACTTGCATATTTAATTTCTTAACGCCCTTAATAATTTCAGATGTAATCTTTTGAGGGTTACCTTTTTTCATAGATCCAAAACCTGCATAAACTGTGTCCTTTCTATTCACAAAATCGATAACTGACTGATCTAATTCCTCTTTATCTGGTTCATGCCAAGGCCCAACTAAATAAGTGTTATCTGGCCAATCGTTTGGTCTCTTCAATACCGCTGGACTTGTTAAAGATAATGAAAAATCAGGTTTAATAATTTTGACTCCAATTTTTTTTGACCATCTTCTTGTTTCTAAATAGAACAATTTCTCAGCTAATATCACTGCCTTATAAGTTAATTTGTTTAGTATTCCCAAGTTAGAAGTCCACAGCCCAGCCGAAGCAAATTCTTTAGTAGGAGTTAATACAGGAATAATTTCTACTAAACCAGACGCAGCACCAACTGATCTTGCCACAATAGGTGCAGTTAAAACGGTTGGGTGATACAACACAACATCTGGTTTAACTTCAAGTATTTGTTCAGCGGCAGTATCTAAAAGCTTGACTATAAATGGCCTAACGTTAGGTAAAAAAT
>SXYE01000058.1 GCA_005789325.1 Actinomycetota bacterium | reverse complement strand
TTACCTCTGGTTGGGGAGCCTGTGACAGATGAGACTATTGCGCGTTTGGTGCTGTGTGCTGCCACTAAACAAGTAGTAAAGAATGGCCTTGATCTTCTCGGAGTGAGCGCACCAGAAAAAATGTAGGTTGGGTCTATTGCCTAAATACTTGGGCTTTGCCCTAAGGTCTAAGGCATGACAAAAATTAAAACCTTTTTCGCAAGCGCAATTGCCTTAGCATTAACAGTTTCATTAGGTGCAACATCATCGGTTGCATCTGAAGGGGCAAGTCCGCTATCTGGACTTCCTGGTGGAGCTGGCAAACCAGTAATCATGGTCAAAATTGACAACGTAGGTCCAGCCAGACCTCACACCAATATTTCCAAAGCCGACATTGTTTATGTTGAACAAGTTGAAGGCGGATTAACAAGAATTGCAGCTTTATACAATTCTTCATTCCCAACAAAAGTTGGTCCAGTTAGATCTGCACGTATTTCTGATTTAGAAATATTAGAACAATTTGATAATCCTGGTTTTGCTTACTCTGGTGCCAATAAAGCTTTGTTAAAAACAATTGCTAAAGCACCACTTGTTCGCATGGGACCTGGATTAAATGGGGTTAGATATTCCAGAGATTCATCTCGTCGAATTCCACACAACTTGATGTTGGATTTGTCAGCATCAGTTAAAAAAGCAAAAGGAATTGGTGCTGTTAAAGATATTGGTTTGACTTTTTCTGAAACTGCTCCAGAAGGTGGAAAAGCCACAAATACTTTCAAAGCTCAATGGCCTGCTTCTAGTGTGAGTGGAAAGTGGAATGGCAGTGGTTGGGCTATCGCACTTGATAACAAAGCACAAAAAGATAAAGCCACTGGCAAAGCTGTAGTTGCTCAAACAGTTGTTGTGCAATTGGTAACCCAAACTCTTTCTGGTCAAGGAGACAAGTTTGGTGGCAGAACTCCAAAGATTAAAACTGTTGGATCAGGCAAAGCCTTCATCTTGCGTGATGGACAACGCTATGACGCCGAATGGTCACGACCATCTGGTGGTTCAGGAACTGCTTTCACAGTCAATGGTGCGCCACTGCCATTTGATATTGGACAAGTTTGGATCCTTTTGGTTCCAAACGATTCCAAGGGAAAGTATTCATTTCAATAAATAATTAGTAGTACACCTACTGGGTGGGTCTGCTTGTGTTGGTTAGCCTTGACACAAGAAGTCCCACCCAGTAACTATTTAAAAGGAATAAATCTTGGTCATGGCAAATAACATTTCGGTTGAAGCCATGAATGAAATATCTCAACATATATGGCCCCTTAGTGCGCAAAGAAATAGTGCTGGGGCATTAGAAATTTCAAGTGCTGATGTTAGAGATTTGATTCAAGAGTATCCAACTCCGTTGTTTGTTTTGGATGAATCAGATGTTATCGATAGAGCTTTGAAATATATGAAGAGTTTTTCTGTATCAAGTCATGGCAACAAACTAGTTAAACCAACTCAAATTTTTTATGCCTCAAAAGCATTTTCTGCATCAAGATTTATAAAACTTATTGTTGCGCAAGGTTTGGGAGTAGATGTTGCTACCGAGGGTGAATTAAGAGTTGCCCTTGCTGGAGGTTGCAAACCAGAAAATATAATTTTTCATGGCAACAATAAATCTTTAGAAGAATTATCATTTGCTCTTGATAAAAAAGTTGGACTCTTTGCTGTTGATTCATTCTTTGAGATTGCCCGACTTGCTCAATTAGCAAAAGACAAAAAAGTTAAACCTAATGTTTTAGTTAGAGTAACGGCAGGAATTGAAGCTCATACTCATGAATTTGTGGCAACTGCTCATGAGGATCAAAAATTTGGTTTTTCACTTGCTGCAGGTGATGCAGATGAAGCTATTAGACGAGTTGTGAAAGATGAGAATCTTCATTTCTTAGGACTTCATTCTCATATTGGTTCACAAATATTTGATAACAAAGGTTTTGAAATTGCAGCTTCAAGGCTTGCTGAATTATCAATTCGAATTATGAAAGAACACAATGTTCAAATTGAAATGTTAAACCTTGGTGGGGGAATGGGAATTGCTTATGTTGAATCGGATCAGCCATTAGCAATTGAAAAGATGTCTAGTGAATTAGTTGATATTGTTTATAAATTATTTACCAGTAATGGATTAGCTATGCCTCAACTTGCTTTTGAACCAGGAAGAGCAATTGTGGGTCCATCAATGATAACTGTTTACACAGTTGGTACAACTAAGAAAATTGAATTAGAAAACGGTGAGAAAAGAACTTATGTAGCAGTAGATGGAGGGATGAGTGACAATATTCGTACCGCACTATATGGTGCGCAATATAGCGTTACTTTAGCTTCACGTTTATCTAAAGCAGAACCAATGCTCTCTAGAATTGTTGGTAAACATTGCGAGTCAGGTGACATTATTGTTAAAGATTGCTATTTACCAAGTGATTTAGTGCCGGGAGATTTAATTGCAGTTGCCGCAACTGGGGCATACAACAGATCAATGTCTTCGCAATACAACTTGGTAGTAAGACCAGGAGTAATCAGTGTTAAAAACAATAAAGTCACTGAAATATTAAGAAAAGAAACTTACGATGACGTATTTGCTACTGACCCAGGCTTGTAAGTCTTTCACCACTTACTACTAAAGCAACACCACTTAAAACAATTCCTCCACCTACAAATAAAGGCCAACCAACAGGTTCACTTAAAACAATAAGTCCTAATAAAACAGCAATTACTGGATTAACGTATGCATATGTTGAGGCAAGAGACAGTGAAGTGTTATTTAATAACCAAATGTAAGCACCGTAGCCCACAATTGAACCGATCAAAACCATATAAACCCAAGCCCATTTAGATGTTAATGACATATTTGACACAACATCAAAACTAAATCTTTCCCCACGAATAAAACTTGCAATAGTCATTACTAATCCACCAAAAAACATTTCGTAAGCCGTTAAGACAAATGGATCTTTAGGAATGGGAATTCTTTGTGTCATAAATGTTCCAAAAGCCCACGCAATATTTCCTAATAAAATCATGAACATCCAGAATCGAACTTTTTCAGGATCAGCACCAGGAGCAGGACCTGTCCCACCAGGTAACACAATTATTGCTACCCCAATTAATCCAATAAAAATTCCAATTAAAGTAATCCTTCTAGTTTTAATTCCTGCCATTCTTTGAAAAATAGTTACCCAAATAGGTAAAGCGGCAATGATTAGCGCGGCAATTCCAGAAGGAACATATCTTTCAGCCAGTGTTAAATTTCCAATTCCAAAACCAAGTAAAAGTCCGCCTAAAAACATTGATGAAATCAATTCTGATCTTGATATTTTTAAAGCATTCTTACCTTTGATTAAAAGCAGAATTAATGCCAACACAACAAATGCTGCTAAGAATCGTAAACCCATAGAAAGAAGAGGTGGAGCAGTTTTGATAACGAGTGCTATTCCTAAGTAGGTGGAGCCCCAAACCAGATATACGGTAACTAGGGCAAACCAAACTTTTGGTGTTATTTGCTTAGCAACAGTAGCCACAGCACATCTGACCACATCCTTAATGAGAGACTTGGAAGCGACCTACTATTTTATTTAAGGACGATTAACCGTGGCTGATGCTCAAGTTCGTCCTATTCGAATCGCATTAATTGGTGCTGGCACTGTCGGCTCCAAAGTTGCCTCATTGATGTTGGAACAATCCGAAGACTTAGAAGCTAGAAGTGGTGCCCCACTTGTTTTAGTTGGAGTGGGCGTAAAAGATGCCAACAAGCAAAGACCAGGAATCCCAAAAGAGTTAATAACCTCTGATGTTTCATCTTTGCTCACAAAAGACATAGACATTCTTGTGGAAGTAATGGGTGGCATTGAACCTGCCAGAACTCATATCTTGGATGCAATGAGTCGTGGCATCAGTGTTGTCACAGCAAATAAAGAATTACTTGCTCGCGACGGTGCAACTTTGGCAGCAGCGGCAGAAAAAAATAATGTTGATCTTTATTACGAAGCAAGTGTGGCAGGAGCCATTCCTTTGCTTCGTCCATTACGAGAATCATTAGTGGGCGATCGTGTTAAAAAAGTTTTGGGAATCGTGAATGGTACAACAAATTATATTTTGACAAAGATGGATGAAACTGGTGCAAGTTTTGAAGACGCATTAGCTGAAGCGCAAAAATTAGGTTATGCAGAAGCAAACCCAAGTGCAGATATTGATGGTCACGATGCTGCCGCAAAAGCTGCAATTGTGGCTCAACTTGCATTTCACACTCGGGTAACAATTGATGATGTTTATTGTGAAGGAATTTCAAAAGTTTCTGCAAAAGATGTTAAAGCTGCTAAAGAAATGGGTTTTGTAATTAAATTATTGGCAATTGCAGAAAGACTTGATGAAGAATCAATTGTGGTAAGAGTTCATCCTGCCATGATTCCAAGAAGTCATCCCTTAGCAAGTGTAAGAGAAGCATTTAACGCAGTTTTTGTTGAAGCAGAATCAGCAGGATCCTTAATGTTTTACGGTAGAGGCGCAGGTGGTGCACCAACTGCATCTGCTGTTTTAGGTGATTTAGTAGCTGTTGCTAGAAATAAAATGAGTGGACGTCGTGGTCCAGGTGAAAGTATTTATGCTGATTTGAAAGTGAAATCAGTTGATAATGCACTAACTAGCTATTACATTTCACTACAAGTTGAAGATAAACCAGGTGTGCTAGCTCAAATTAGTCAAAAAATTGCTGACAACAAAGTCTCTATTCAAACTGTTAGACAAGATGGTTTAGAAAATGATGCCCAGCTTGTAATCAGAACCCACATTGCTTTAGAAAAAGACTTAGCAAAAACACTTGAAGCATTGAGAAATTTAGGTGCTGTTAAAGAAATTTCTGACTACATGAGAGTTGAAGGCGAACAGTAGTAATGGCTGCAAATAACCAATTGTGGCGTGGAGTAATCCAGGAATATAGAAGTCGATTGCCCATAAATTCTCAAACTCCTATTGTCACATTAGGAGAAGGCGGAACTCCATTAATTTATGCCTGCAAATTAAGTGAAATGTTAAATAACCAAGTTTATTTAAAAGTTGAGGGAATGAATCCAACTGGATCATTTAAAGATCGTGGGATGACTGTTGCAATTTCAAAAGCTGCTGAAGTTGGGGCAAAAGCAGTAATTTGTGCATCCACTGGAAACACCTCAGCCTCTGCTACTGCTTATGCCGTTAAGGCAGGAATGAAAAGTGCAGTATTGATTCCTGATGGAAAAATTGCTATGGGAAAACTTGCGCAAGCAATTGTGCACGGTGCATCTGTTTTACAGGTGGATGGAAACTTTGATGATTGCTTAGTCTTAGCTCAAGATTTAGCAAATAAATATCCAGTGGCATTAGTGAATTCGGTTAATCCATTTCGCATTGAGGGACAAAAAACAGCTTCCTTTGAAGTAGTAGATCAATTAGGTGATGCTCCCGATTTGCATGTTTTGCCAGTTGGAAATGCTGGAAACATAACTGCTTATTGGCAAGGTTATGTTGAATACAAAAATGATTTTGTTTCTTCAAAACTTCCTCAAATGTGGGGCTTTCAAGCCGAAGGTGCAGCACCCATTGTTGATGGCGCGCCAGTATTAAAACCAGAAACAAT
>SXYE01000057.1 GCA_005789325.1 Actinomycetota bacterium | reverse complement strand
GGCGCATCTTTTGGTCAAAAAATTGTGGGCTTAAAAGTTGTTGATAATGATCTAAATCAGAACCCAAATTTTGTTAAAAGCCTGATTCGAACAGTTCTTATTGTGCTCGTTATTCCGCCACTGCTCGCAGATGCACAAGGTAGAGGCTTGCATGATCGTCTTGCTAAAACAAAAATAATTAACGTCTAGGAATTCTCATACCCTTAGGCATTGCACCTTTAGGTATTGGCAGAGCACTTGCTCCTGAGGCACCAAATCTATTTCTTAATTCTCGTGATTCAGCTGGAGAAATCTTTTTACCCATTTTCATAATAGTTTTGTTTAGTTTCTTAAAAGTTATTAATCCTTCACCGTTTCCAACAATTAGAGAAGCAACTGGAATATCTCCAGCAATTCTTTTAGCCTTGATTTTTTCACTTTCCAATAATTGGGCAACGCGACTTGGAGAACCCTCACCAACTAAGACAATTCCTACAGGTCCAATAACTCTGTGCACAAGATCTTGATTTCTAGTAACAGCAACTGCTGGAGTTACAAACCAACCTTTTCTCAAAGTGTTAAGCACAGCTGCTGCGGCCCCAGGTTGTCCTTCAATTCTTGCATAAGCTGCCTTTTCAGCACGCTTGCCGAAAACATAAACAGTTGCAAGCAAACTTGTTGAAATTGCTAAAGAAGTTGTAATTAATTTAGAAAAAGTTGATTCAAAAAGTAGTTGGGCTACTAATACAAGTGGAAGAGCAGTTCCAATTAGGGTGCCAAGAATGACCCAAGGCAAGGCCCTGTCAGATTTTCTGGTTATGGAATATGTTTGACCGATTTGCTTTAAGGTTTTAAATCTTTCTTTCTTAACTTTTGGTTCATTATTCTTAGCCACTAAATATTCCCATTCTTTGCTTCGAGTGCTTGTTTATACAGTCGACCTGCTCGGTAAGAAGATCTAACCAATGGTCCAGACATTACGCCAACGAAACCTAGTTCCTTGGCCAAGTCACCTAATTCTATAAATTCTTCAGGTTTTACCCAACGAGCGATTGGATGATGAAGTGCTGAAGGTCTTAAATACTGGGTGATTGTGATCAAGTCACAACCTGCTGCAACTAAATCTTTCAAAGCAGTGATTATCTCGTCTTTTTCTTCACCCATTCCTAGAATCAAATTTGATTTAGTAATCATTCCTGCTTCTTTAGCCATGGTAATTACACTTAATGATTTTTCATAATTAAATGCAGGTCTAATTGATTTAAATATACGAGGAACAGTTTCTAGATTATGAGCAAAAACTTCTGGTTTTGCATCAAAAACTTGTTGTAATAATTCTTTTTTTCCACTGAAATCTGGAGTTAAAATCTCAACACCACAACCAGGATTGTGTTTGTGAATTGCTTTAATTGTTTCGGAATACAACCAAGCACCTTCATCCTCTAAATCATCACGAGTGACACCAGTTACTGTTGCATATTTCAAACCCATAGTTTTTACACTCAATGCAACTTTGTCTGGCTCTGTTCTATCTAGTGGATCTGGTTTACCAGTATCAATAAGACAAAAGTCGCAACGTCTGGTGCAAGCTGAACCACCAATCAAAAATGTAGCTTCACGATCTTCCCAACATTCAAAAATGTTTGGACATCCTGCTTCCTGACAAACTGTGTGTAAACCCTCTTTTTTAACCATGTCCCTTATTCGGGTGTACTCAGGTCCAGTTTTAAGTTTGGTTTTTATCCAGTCAGGTTTTCTTTCAATTGGAACTTCAGCATTACGTGCTTCAATGCGTAATAACTTTTTGCCTTCCGGATTCAATCCGGTCACAATTTCAGTTGTCATGACACTTCTACTTTAGAACGTTTTGAGACATTTCGCTTCAGCGCACCGTTTCTTATCTCTTGCTCAATCAAGGAAGTCACTTCAGTCACACTGACGTCCCTGCCCAGTTCCAGAGAAAGGGTTGTGACATCCGAGTCAGCAATGCCGCAGGGAACAATTTTTCTAAAGGCATCTAGGGAGTTATTGCAGTTCAAAGCAAAACCATGCATAGTTGCTTTTTTTGCAACCCTTATTCCAATAGCTGCAATTTTTTTGTCAAGAAAACCATTTCCTTTAACCCAAACTCCACTTCTACCTTCAATTTGGGTTGTCTCTAAACCTAATTTGGAACAAACATTCATGATTAATAATTCAAGTCTTCTGACATGAGCAACAACATCGACTGGATCATCTAATTTAATAATTGGATAGCAAACTATTTGTCCAGGTCCATGCCAGGTAATTCGACCGCCGCGATCTATGTCGAAAACAGGGGATGAATCAATTGGTCTATCTTCTGGTTTTGTTGATCTGCCGGCAGTGTAAACATTTTGGTGTTCAAGCAGTACGACAGTATTTGGATGGTTTTCAAAAACGATTTTGTGATGTAGTTCTCTTTGTCGGTCCCAAGATTGCTTAAATTCAACATCCTTACCCCAGTTTTGGATGATAATTTCAGTTTCGGACATGTATTAATCGTATTAGCGAATGTCAGAAGATGCGATTTAGGTGCTCATGAATACACTGTTAATGAGAGCAAATCGGCGTCACCAACAAAGTGCACCTTGATTAAATGCTAAATACAACTAGGAGTGAAATAAGTGAGTCCTGCTGCCAAGCCTAAGCACAGTAAGAAAGCTATTAAGAAAAAAACTGCCCAAAGTAAAGTAAAGGTCAAGAAAGTTAAGACACCTAAGAAATTTACGTTTTTAGCAGCTGTTGTTGTGTTGATTTGGTTATCAGTCACAGGTGTTGCAGGACCATTATTTGGCAAACTTTCCGAAGTTCAAGAAAACGATAATTCAGCTTTTCTACCAACTACAGCAGAGTCTTCACAGGTAAGTGAACTTGCTAGACAATTTACTTCATCAGATTCGCTACCTGCCTTAGTTGTGGTAACAGGGGATTTAACAAAAGAGAATCTTGCCAGGGCAAATGAATATGCAGCAGAAATAGGCGGGCTAAAAATCGTTGATGGTGATGGCAAATTAGTAAGCGATTATCTAGTTAATGGGGCTAAATCTTTTCCTATTCCATCTGAGGATGGAAAAGCTCTCCTAATTAACGTTGACATTTCAAATAAAAAAATTGTCACCCCACTTCCTAATGGTGAACCTGCTCTTCCAGCAATTGTAGAAACATTGAGAGAAGCAGCAGCTGAAGTTGAAGAGCTTCAAATTAATGTCACAGGTGCTGGTGGAATTCTGGCAGATTTATTTGGCGCCTTTGGATCAATTGACTCAACATTGTTAACCGCAACCTTGATTGTTGTTGCTTTAATTTTAATTATTGTTTATCGAAGTCCACTGCTATGGATTTTCCCATTACTTTCAGCAGTGATTGCCTTAACACTGTCGGGATCAGTTGTTTATCTTCTGGCCAAAGAAGAAATAATCACACTTAACGGTCAAGCGCAAGGTATTTTGTCTGTGCTTGTAATCGGAGCGGCAACAGATTACGGTTTGCTCTTAATTGCTCGTTACCGAGAAGAACTTCATTTGGTTGAATCAAGATTCACCGCAATGAGAAAAGCACTACGCGGAGTATTTGAACCAATTGTTGCTTCAGGTGCAACAGTTTCAGCTGGTTTATTAGTTTTGCTTCTTTCTGAGTTAGACGCCAATAGATCACTTGGCCCAGTTGGAGCAATTGGAGTTATTGGAGCAATTATTACTATGTTGACGTTGCTTCCAGCATTCTTAGTTATTTTTGGCAGATGGATCTTCTGGCCAAGAATTCCTCACTTTGATTCTAAAGATGAAAAACTTTCAGGAATCTGGTCAAAAGTTGCAAAATATGTTGACAAGAAAACAAAACGTGCTGGTTTAATCACTGGTATTGCATTGTTAATTTTCGCTGCTTATGGAACTCAACTTGATGCATCTGGGTTATCGCAAACTGAAACCTTTGTAGGTAAACCTGATTCAGTAGTTGGTCAAGAAGTTTTAGGAAAACATTTCCCTGCAGGTGAAGGAAATCCTTCTTTCATAGTTGGTCCAGCTGCAAAAACTCAAGAATTACTTAAAGTCATTAATGACACTCCAGGTGTAGGAGAAGCTTTCCCTATTCCGGATGGACCAGTTATCCCAGGTCAACCACTTCCAAATCCAAAGATTGTTAAGAATCAAGTACTTATAAGTGCAACTTTGGAATATCCAGCTGACTCAGCTGAAGCGAAAAATACTGTGATCGAGTTAAGAAAAAATCTTGATTCAGTCAGCAAAGACGCACTTGTTGGTGGATTTACTGCAGTTAACGAAGATATCGCCGAGGCAAATGCTCGAGATAATCGATTAATTATTCCAACAGTTTTGGTAATCATTTTCTTTATCTTGGCACTATTGCTAAGAAGCATTGTGGCACCGTTCATGTTGATTTTAACCGTGGTGTTGTCGTTTGCTGCGACTTTGGGTGTTTCCCAATTGGTCTTTGAGAATGTATTTAAATTCCCAGGATCAGATACTTCATTTCCACTATTTGCATTCGTATTTTTAGTTGCCCTAGGAATCGATTACAACATCTTCTTAATGACAAGGGTTCGAGAAGAATCTAAGAAATTAGGAACTCGAGCAGGAACGCTAAAAGCCTTAACAGTTACTGGTGGAGTTATTACTTCAGCAGGAGTTGTGTTGGCAGCAACATTTGCAGTCTTAGGCGTGCTACCACTTGTGTTCTTAGCTCAACTTGGATTTGCTGTGGCCTTTGGTGTGTTACTTGACACAATTTTGGTCAGATCAATCTTGGTGCCATCATTGACAATTGGTATTGGTAAGAAAATCTGGTGGCCAAGCAAGTTAGCAAAAGGAAAGAATTAAGAAATAGTTCCAACGGCGAGGCGCATTTCCTGCACCTCGCCGTTTATTTTTTCTAATTTGTATGCAGCTGGACCAGTATGTGAATCTGATTTGATATCACTAATAACTTCAATTGGTTCTGTTTCTTTAAACACAATTCCTGTGTGATCATCTGTTGCAAAAGCTATGTCAAAAGTTGAATCCTTGATTAAGGATTGCAGCAATGGTCTTCTTTGAACTTCAGAGTCGTAGTGAACACCATTTGCGTAGGGAAGAAGTGCTAAACCATTTTTAACCGGTTTTAATTCTGGGCCAAAAGAATCTGTGGTGCCACCAATAAACCAACAAATTGAACCTGCGCTAACTCCTGAAAGAACAGTTCCATTTTCCCAAGCAGTTTTGAGAACCTCATCAACTTTATGAAGTTTCCATACGGCTAAAAGATTTGCTACAGATCCTCCACCAACCCAAACTAAATCAGCGTTCAACAATCTTTCCTCAACGTCTTCATTCGGTTGGGGAAACAAAGAAAGGTGAGTTACGTCAACACTTAGATCACTCATTGCTTCATATGAGCGAGAAATATAAGAGGCATCATCACCAGTTGCAGTCATCATGAAACAAACTTTGGGACGTGATTTTTTAGTTAGTTCAAGTGCCTTAAGAAATGTAGCCCCTGGTCTCATCACACCCCAGCGTTTTGTTGTAACAAAACCACCGGAAGTGGCAACGATGTATTTTTCTTTACTCATAATCCCAAACTAACTTTAACCAATGTTGCGGCATTTGTTCCACTTAATAGTGCACCTTGGATTGAAGAAGTTGCTCGATGATCTCCTGCCACAAACAAATCATTAGTGATCTGGTTAGAGTTGAGCAGAGAATATGGGGGATTCATGGCTGGTAATGCTTCTTTAATTTTGTATTCCTTTATTAATTCCCAATTTTCAGTGTTCACACCAAAAATATGAGATAGGTGTTTTTTTACAGAAGATAAGTCGGAATTCTCATATGGAGAAATTGCAGAGGCCGAAACTAATACTTCTCCAGCAGGCGCATAACTTGGTGCTGCATTTGTCATAACAACAGCATTGGTTAGTGGACCAGACTGTTTTCCATCAACAAAAAGAATTGGTTTGGCTTCAATTAAGGAACTAACACTTTGGTCTGCTTTGAAATACCAAGTTGTGACTGAATTCATTTTCTTTTTCTCAAGATTTAACCATGAAATTGCAGTAGATGGATCGGTTGCAACAACAATCTTGTTTGCCTCTATCACCTCATCTTGAGTAAAAATTTTGTTTCCTTCAATTTTAATAACCTTGGTATTTAGTGAAAGATTGTCTTTATTGATTGTTTTTGATAACTGATTTGAAATCTCTTGCATTCCTTGTGCGGGGACACTGGGAGTACCACGCAGAAATGTTTTTAAGACTACATCTAGAAATTTTCTTGAGGTTGCTAATTCTGACTCCAAAAATACTCCTTGCAAAAAGGGGCGAAAGAGTTTTTCTAGCAATGATCCTTTAACTCCTGATTTAGTCAAAGATTCCAAGGCTGAAATATCTTTAGTGGTTGCAATTTGAGCATCTGAAGTAATTAAATACTTCAAAAAGTAACTAACTAGCCCAAGCTGGCTTAGAGGATTTCCTGGCAAATCTTTAATGAGTCTTAAGCGAAAAGATTTATCTCTAAAGGGATCAACAACAATTCTTAATCTTTTACCATCTCTAATGGCAACACCTGGGCAAAAAGGTTTCAAATCAAGACTTTGATAATCAAGTAATCTTTTTCCTTCTGAGTAACTTGGGTTATATAACTGAAAGCCTCGATCAAGTGTGAATCCATCAACATAATCTGATCTGACTCTTCCACCAACGCCATCAGTGAATTCAAATATGTGAAAGTCTATTTTGTTCTTCTGTAATTCCTTGGCACAAGCAAGACCTGCCAAGCCTGCTCCAATAATGGCAACATTAACTTTCTTTGACATTAGTATTTAAGAGCAGAGTTTAAAGTACTTAATATATCTGGTTGATTGAATTTAAAACCAGCAGCTTTTAATTTTGATGGTAAAACTCTGCTAGAACCTAAGACTTCAACTGAAAATTCACCAAGCGCTATTTTTAATGCAATTGCGGGTACATGAAAAAAGGCTGGTTTATTTACCACACTTGATAGCGATTTTGTGAATTCCATATTTGTTACAGGGTTAGGGTTTGTAAGGTTTACTCCACCTGTAAGTCTTACATCATCAATCAATTTGAATATCGCTCTTATTTCATCTTCCAAGGAAATATAGGACCAATATTGTTTTCCATTGCCTAATTTTCCGCCTAAACCTAATCTGAATAATGGTAATACTTTTCTAAGCAGTCCACCACGCTTACTCATCACTAAACCTGTGCGGGGATGTACCACGCGAATATTGTTGTTTCTTACTCTTTGGGCTGCATATTCCCAATTAAAAACCACATCAGATAAAAATCCTTCACCTAAGCTGGCATTTTCATCAACAGCTAAATCTCCAGTATCACCGTAATAACCCATTGCCGAACCTGAAACAAAAACTGAGGGGGGATTTCTTAAATTAACAATGGCATTTGCAAGAGTTTCAGTTGTTTTGACTCTGCTGTTTAAAATTTCTTTCTTATACTTTTTAGTCCAGCGACGATCGCCCACACCAGCACCAGCTAAGTGAACTATGGCAGTGGATTTTTCGATTGCTTCTAAATCAAGGATTGCTCTGTTGGGATCCCATTGAACTTCGCTTTTATCTTTAGGGGCTCTTCGAACTAGTTTTACAACTTCAATTTGATTTTTTTCAGCTTCTCTAACTAATGCAGAACCAATTAAACCGGAGGAACCGGTTATCACTAATTTCATATATTTCTATAAACCTAATTCAGATTCGAAATTAGCTTCTTCTAATTTAAGTTTCATTGAAGATAAGAATCTGGCAGCATCTGCTCCGTCAACAAGTCTGTGATCGTAGGTAAGCGCTAAATAGACCATTTGTCTAATTGCAATTTGATCATTTCCATCGCTACCTTTAACTACTACTGGTCTTTTAACTACAGCACCTGTTCCAAGAATGGCAACTTGTGGTTGATTAATAATTGGAGTATCAAACAAAGCCCCGCGACTTCCGGTGTTAGTTAGGGTGAAAGTTCCACCACTTAATTCATTTGGGGTTACTTTGTTGTCCCTTGTTCTGTTTGCAACATCTTGAATTTTTCTTGCGAGTCCAGCAATAGAAAGATCTCCTGCATCTCTGATGACTGGTACTAGTAATCCTCGTGGCGTATCTACGGCAACAGCTAAATGAATAGCGTCACTATAGGTAATTTGTGAAGCGTCAGCTGAAATCGTGGCGTTAACTATTGGGAATTCTTTCAAGCATTCGACTGAAACTTTTGCAAAGAATGGAAGAAACGAAAGTTTTACACCTTCTCGAGCAACAAAAGATTCTTTTACTTTGTTGCGTAAAGTAGCGATCTTAGTTACGTCAACTTCAACAACGCTTGTTAATTGTGCAGATATGTGAAGTGACTGAACCATTCTTTCAGCGATAATTCTTCTAAGTCTTGTTGTTTGTTCAATTCTTCCTCTAAGAGGTTGTTCGGTATCTGCAACAGGTTTTACTGCTGCAGGTGGTTGGCTAGATGTAGGAACTGGTTTAGCAGTTGCCACGGGAGCAGGCGCAACTGGAGTTGGTGTGCTGACAACTTGAGCTGGTGCTGGAGTTGAACTTCCAGATGCATTCAAAATATCTTCTTTTTTAATTCTGCCGTTTGTGCCGGTTCCAGTTACTTGGGATAAATCAATTCCTTTTTCTCTGGCAAGTTGTCTAACAATTGGTGTGGTGTATTTATCTTGTGCATTATTTGATGTTGCAAAAACTTTTGGTGCTTCAACCACTGGTGCACTTGGTGGGGTGATAACTGTTTCAACTTTTGGTGCAGCAACCGGTGCTTGTACAACTGGAGCACTTGGGGTTGGTGCTACAACTTTTGGTGGTGTTGCAGCACTTGCGGATGTAGAAATAACTGCCAACACGGCGCCAACTGCTGCTACTTGGTCTTGAGCAACTTTAATTTCAGCAATTACCCCTGCTGCAGGAGACGGAAGTTCAGTATCAACTTTGTCAGTTGAAATTTCAACGATTGCTTCATCTAATGAAACACTGTCGCCCACGTTTTTTAGCCAGCGAGTAATTGTTCCTTCGGTAACTGATTCACCTAGTGCAGGAAGTAATACATTCACAGTTGCTGAACCTGTAGAAGTTGGCGCAACAGGAGTAGTTACAACTGGTGCAACTGGAGCAGGATCAGGAATTTTTGCAACAGGTTTTTCAACTACAGGTGCAACAGCAGGAGTTGGAGTTGGAGCTGGTGGGGGAGTTTGCACAACTGGAGCAGTTGGGTGTGGCGCACTTTGGGTTGCACCATTTGCTTCGCCAATTACTGCCATAACTGCACCTACTGCAATAACTGAATCTTGTGCGGCTTTAATTTCTAATAAAACTCCTGCAACTGGAGAAGGTATTTCTGTGTCAACTTTGTCTGTAGAAACTTCCACAATGGCTTCGTCTACTTTAATTACATCGCCCACATTTTTTAACCAACGAGTAACGGTTCCTTCGGTTACTGATTCACCGAGTTGGGGCATTGTTACGTTAGTTGCCATTTAAATACTTTATCCTTTTCCAGTTAATCGTGGGTATGAAGCGGTTTGCCGGCAAGTGCCATGGCAGCTTCACCCATTGCTTCAGACATTGTTGGATGAGCATGAACATATGGTGCAACATCTTCTGGTGAGGCATCCCATGAATACATTAATTGTGCTTCAGCTAGTAATTCGCCAACTCTTGATCCCAACATGTGGATTCCAACTACTTGGCCACCATTTTTAAGGGCAATAAGTTTTATGAATCCAGCAGTCTTAAGAATTTGACTCTTACCATTTCCGGCCAAGTCATATTGCACAGTTCTTAATTGATCTGCACCATATTTTTCTTTAGCAGCACTTTCATTCAAACCAACTGAAGCAATTTCAGGTTCTGAGTAGGTAACTCTTGGAATGGCTGTTATGTCAATAACTCTTGGATTCAAACCTTTAATGTGTTCTGCCACAAATATTCCTTCTTGGAATCCTTTGTGGGCAAGTTGTGGTCCGCGCACAATATCGCCAACTGCATAAACATTGGGAATACTTGTTTGTAAATTCTCATTAACCTTGATTAACTCGCCATCAAATTCCAAACCTGCTTCTTCAAATCCTTGGTTTCTAGTAGCAGAACCTCTTCCTACAGCTACCAGCATTAAATCTGCTGCAAAAGTTTGTCCATCTTCAAGTTTTGCCACCACACCATGTTTGGTTTTATCAACACCAGCAAAACGAACACCGGTTGAGAAATTAATGCCACGTTTTCTAAATGCGCGTTCCATAGCTTTTGAAACAGCTTCATCTTCGGCAGGAACTAATCTTGGAAGTCCTTCAATAACAGTTACTTCTGAACCTAAAGATTTCCACACACTGGCAAACTCAACACCAATAACGCCACCGCCCAGAATTATCACACTGGCAGGAACTTTATTAAGTTTTAAAGCATGTTCTGAGTTGATTACTTGTTCACCATCAACTTCTAAACCTGGAAGTGATTTTGGAAAAGAACCAGTAGCAAGCACAACATTTTTTCCAACAATTTCTTGATCTCCAACTTTAACTTTGTTAGGACCGATAAATTTTCCATCACCGGTGATGTAATCAACACCACGATGTTTTACTAAACCTTGCAAACCTTTGTAAAGACGATTCACAACACCGTCTTTGTAATTATTTACCTCAGGCATATCAACGCCTAATAAATTAGATTTAATTCCAAATGAGGCAGATTCTCTAACACTGTCTGCAATTTCACCTGCATGTAATAAAGCTTTTGTTGGAATGCATCCACGATGTAAACAAGTTCCACCAAGAACATCACGTTCAATTAGTGCGACTTTTAAACCAAGTTGGGAACCACGTAACGCCGCGGCATAACCGCCGCTTCCTGCTCCAAGGATTACTAGGTCGTATGTGGCCACTTGTAACCTTTCTTCTGATTCCACCCTCGTGAGGCTTGTCTGTCTATATCCTTTCACGCAAGTCAAAACCAGCAATTTCGGGTTTCAATGCGTGGGGGAAATTAAATACCAAATTAATTTTTGGCAAGTTTTTGTGCCAGATGAACAAGAGTTCTGACTCCAACACCTGTGCCACCAAAACCGTTGTAGCCGTAAGGCGCACCTTCATTGAATGCAGGTGGTGCTATATCTATGTGCACCCAAGCAATGTTTTCATCCACAAATTCTTGTAAGAAGGCAGCACCCACCATCATTCCGCCAGCAGGATTTGGAGTGAAACCAACATTTGCAATGTCTGCAGTCTTGGAATCAAGAATTGTTCTAGTTTCTTCTGGAATTTGCATAGGCCACATTGCTTCACCAGTTTCTTTGGCACTGGCAAAAACTTGGTCACGAGCTTCTTCTTTGTTGGCCATAATTCCAGCTGTTCTTGAACCAAGTGCCACAGTTGCAGCACCAGTCAAGGTTGCAATATCAATTATTAGATCTGGCTTATCTTTTTGTGCTCTACCTAAAGCATCCGCTAACACAAGTCTTCCTTCGGCGTCTGTATTTAAAACTTCAATAGTTTTGCCACCAAATGTTGTCACAACATCACTTGGTCTTTGTGCGGTTGCAGAAGGCATATTTTCAGCTAACGCTGCATAAGCAGACACATTTATTTTTAAATCCAATTGCATTATGGCTCTAAATGCTTCAATAACAGTTGCAGCTCCAGCCATGTCACATTTCATGGTGTGCATTGAAGCAGGAGGTTTCAAAGATATTCCACCGGTATCAAAAGTAATTCCTTTGCCAACTAAAGCAAGATGAAAATCGGCTCCACGAGACTTATAAGCAAGGCGAACAAATCTTGGGGGATTAATTGATCCTTGTCCAACCCCAATGAGTGCTCCAAAACCTTGTTTCTTCAGAGCTTTTTCTTCTAAAATTTCTACAGTTAATTTGGAATTTCTTTTGAAAGATTTTTTAACATAATCTGCGAAAGTTTCTGGATACATATGACTTGGTGGAGTATTTACCAAATTTCGCACATTTTTTACAGACTCAGCAATAATTTGAGCCTCTTGAAATACTGACTTATTGACGAACAAGTCTTTCACTAAAATATTTGCTTGCTTTAAACCTTCTGACGTTTTTTCAGTCTTAGTCTTAAATTGTGTAAAAGTGTAGGCGCCAAGTTCAACTCCTATGGTTACAGCGTGAGTTGCAACTGTCGTGCTTGTTGGAAGTGCAAAAAGGGCTGAGGATTTACCGGCCAAAGCTCTTGCTGCCACAGCTGATGCTCTTCTTAGAGTTTCCATTTCTAGTGGTTGAGTTTTTGAGACTTTTCCAAGTCCCACACATAAGACGCCACTTTTTATTGTCAAATATGTAAGTTCTGATTTCTTTCCTGAAAATTCAGTTAATTTGATTGCTTCAGAAATTTCGCTTTTAGAAGTTGGTTCCAATGCAATTGCTGAGTCGAGTAATTCAGGTCCATTATCTGTTTGAGCAAAACCCACAACCAATACTTCGTTTG
>SXYE01000056.1 GCA_005789325.1 Actinomycetota bacterium | reverse complement strand
TCACCTCACTCATGGTGGCCCTTGATTGTGGCAGTTGCCACAGGAGTAACTTTTTTAGGATTAATTTTTGCGGTGTGGATTTTGCTACTAGGCTTGGGACTAGTAATTTTTTCAGTTTGGGGATGGCTCTTTGAATATTGGAAATTTGAAAGAGATGAACCAATCAGGCACTGATTTGACTTGGTGTCATGACTAAAAATTCTCAAGATAATTTGGATTCAAGTGTAAGTAGGATTTCTCCTTTTGCTAATTTTTTTAAACGAGAATCTTCATCAGGAATTCTCATAGTTTTTGCCTCGATACTGGGGCTAATAATTGCAAACAGTCCACTAAGCAAAAATTATTTCGAAATATTAAAGTCAAAGCTTTCTTTTGATTTAGGATTCTTTGCCTTTGAAATGGATGTTAGTCATCTAATTAACGATGGATTAATGACCATCTTTTTTCTTGTTGTTGGTTTAGAAATCAAGAGAGAATTAAGTTCGGGACATCTCTCTAATATAAAAAGTGCCCTATTGCCATTGCTTGCAGCAATTGGGGGAATGCTAATTCCAGCAGTAATTTATTTGATGATTGCTGGAGATTCATACCCATCTGGATGGGCGATACCTGTTGCCACAGATATCGCTTTGGCATTGGGAGTTTTAAGTTTGGTAAGCACTAAAAATAATGCCAACTTAAGACCATTCTTGTTAGGACTTGCAGTAATTGATGATATTGGTGCAATACTCATTATTGCTGTTTTCTTTTCAGTGGGAATCAAACTTAACTGGTTACTGGCAGTACTTGTAGTAGTAGGAATAGTCATAGCCCTTAAGTATTTGAAAGTTCAATACATTTTTGTTTATGTCTTCTTGGGCGTTATTTTATGGTTCAGTCTTTATGAAGCAGGAATTCATCCAACTATTGCTGGGGTAATACTTGGACTTCTTGCACCAAGTAATCCCTTCGTTTCAAAAGAATATATTGATACAGAGGAATTAATGGATCTCTCAACAGTTGAAAATGTCATTAAGACCAAAAAGATTGCCCAAGGATCCGTCTCAGTTGTGGAATGGTTAGAAAACCAAATCCATCCCTGGACAGCGTTTTTAATTGTTCCTCTGTTCGCCTTTGTTAATTCAGGAATAGTCATTACTTCCCAAAGCATCAGCAATGCCGTTAATTCACCAGTTGCTTGGGCCATATTTTTTGGTTTGGTAGCGGGAAAACCATTAGGAATTTTTCTTTTCACATTTGTTTCCTTGAAAACAAATGTTGGCGCTCTTTCTGGAAAAGTTAGATGGAGTGAAATTTTTGCCACTGGAAGCTCTGCTGGTATTGGTTTCACCGTTTCTATATTCATCGCCAAACTTGCCTTTGAGGATGAGACTTTGCAGAGTCTGGCCGTCTTTAGTGTGCTGATTGCTTCTGTAACAAGTGCTTTACTTTCTTACCTGCTCTTTAGGGTCATTTCCCTCCAAAATAGGTAGTTTGTGCCTTTGGGCACTTAATTCCCCTCACAAAGTTGAAAAAAAGGCTAATCTTTTAGCCTTTAAGTCTTTCATTTGTTCACAAAGTGGGTGTAGAAATGGCGATAGGTGTTTGCTTCACAAAGAGGCAATCCATTTAAGGAGGACAAGTGTCGTCAAAATCAATTCAAGGAGCTCGATACACAAGTGTAGACGATGACTACTTTGAAAAACGTGGTCTCCGAAGACATGCTGGACTTTTAGCTCTTTGGGGGTTAGGAATCGCAGCAGTTATATCGGGAGATTTTTCTGGGTGGAATTTTGGCCTTGACGCAGCAGGGTGGGGCGGTTTATTTATCGCCACAGTTTTAGTGATCATTATGTATTACGGAATGATTTTCAGTATTGGTGAAATGTCAGCAGCATTGCCGCATACTGGAGGCGCTTATTCATTTGGTCGATCCGCGATGGGTCCGTGGGGCGGTTTCGTAACAGGATTTGCTGAAACAATTGAGTATGTAGCAACAACAGGCGTAACTATTTTCTTTTCGGCTAGTTACGCAGATGCAATATTTTCAGAATTAACTGGTCAATCTCTTCCAGTGTGGGCGTGGTGGCTAATTCTATACGTCATCTTTTTGTCCTTAAACATCGCTGGAGCACAGATTTCATTTAAATTTGGAATTATTGTGGCAATTGCCGCACTCGCGGTTCTTGCATTGTTTACAATATTGGCAATATCAAGTGGCAAGTTTTCGATCGATAACTTATTTGACATTGCTCCAACGGCTGGTAATTCAGCATTCCTGCCAAATGGGGTTTGGGCCATTGTCGCTGCCATGCCTTTTGCGATGTGGTTCTTGCTAGGTATTGAGGAATTGCCTTTAGCAGCAGAAGAATCAAAAGATCCTGTCCGTGACATTCCAAAAGCTGGAATTTGGGGAATGGGAACACTTGTGATAACTGCAATGCTTGTGTTAGTGCTGAATCCAGGTGTAACAGGATCTAGCAAAATTGCAACTTCAGGTGAACCACTTCTTGAGGGATTCCGTGCAATTTTACCTAACGCAGATGTAGCGGCCCTACTTTCCGCGTTTGCTCTTATCGGATTCTTCGCATCAATTCAAGGAATTATGTTTGCTTACGGTAGAAACATATATTCTTTGTCTCGAGCCGGTTATCTTCCACAAGTTTTGTCACTAACTGGAAGTCGCAGAACTCCATACGTGGCTTTGTTGGTTGGGGCTGTCATTGGCTTTGCCATGTTGTTATGGGCACAGTACGGTGGTGCTAATGCGGGTGCGGTGGTATTGAATATTGCAGTTTGGGGAGCAGTAATTGCTTACATTTTGCAAATGGTTTCTTACCTACTTCTCAAAAGGAACATGTCAAATCTGAAAAGACCCTACGTGAGTCCAGTTGGTTCAGCAGGAGCTTGGGTAGGTGGACTTTTGGCTCTTCTTGTATTCATTGGTCAATTAATTAATCCCGCATATAGACAGGCAATTATCGCAATTGCAATTGTCTACATTGTGGGTTTGATTTATTTTGGCCTAGTGGCAAAAAATAGGTTAGTAATGTCACCTGAAGAAGAAGCAGCAATAAAAGGTCATAAATAAAATAAGCACTGAAATTGAGGGCTCACTAAGGTGAGCCCTCAATTCATTGAGACCCTTAATTTTGAGAGATAGACTTAAAAACATTTCAACTCTTTCAATGGCGAAAGGGCTACAAGTTTATACAAGGTCCATGGAACTTAAGAAATAAATGGAAATGGATGGCACCAGTTGCCGCGCTAGAAATAGCCATTATTTCTATCTATTTCATGTTGCCAACTACACCAGCAGGTATGCCAGGTGCTGAAAACTTCACGTGGCTTGCTGTTCAGTATTCACCAATTGCAATGACCATAGTTATCGGGGGTGCAATGAATTTGGCGGTATGCCGGTGCACGTAAGTGGTTTAAAAATCATTAATGGGTTTGCTCTAGTTTTTTTAGAGCAAACCCATTAGTTTTGTTTTACACAGGAAAGGATTAATCATGGGTCGTGTGGAAAATAAAGCATGTATTGTCACCGGTGCAGGATCTGGAATTGGTCGAGCTACTGCTTTACGCCTGGCTGATGAAGGGGGCAAGGTAATTGTTTCCGACATAAATTTTGAAAGTGCTGAAAAAGTATCTGCAGATATAAAGAAATTTGGTGGAATTGCAATTGCCCACAAAACCGATGTTTCTGATTATGTGCAATGTGAAGATTTAATTAACACCTGTGTTAGCGAATTTGGCACAGTTCACGTAGTTATAAATAGTGCTGGGGTAAATATTCCCGGTGTATTCCACGAATTTAAAAATGAAGTTATTGATAAAACTCTAAATGTTAATTTAAAAGGATCGATGTATACCTGTAGAGCGGCAATTCCTCACATGCTGAAACATAAAAACGGTTCAATAGTCAATATTTCGAGTGTGAATGGAATAGTTTCTGAACCATTTTTAACTGTTTACTCTGCCTCAAAAGGTGGGGTTGTGATGTTAACCAAAGGAATTGCTCTTGATTACGCAAAGCAGGGAATTAGATGCAACGCAATTTGTCCAGGTTGGGTAGACACACCGATTAATTACGCACACGCAGAAATGATGGGTGGATTAGAAAAAATCTACAAGGAAATTGGAAATTTCCAACCAATTGGTAGACCGGGTGAACCTGTTGAAATCGCTCACCTTGCATTATTTTTAGCAAGTGATGAGGCATCTTTTATGACAGGTTCAATTGTCTCTGCTGATGGTGGGATGACGGCTCAGTAGACTTAAAAACATGTCAACTCCTTCACCTGGGTATGCAGT
>SXYE01000055.1 GCA_005789325.1 Actinomycetota bacterium | reverse complement strand
CTACTTTCTAATTCATGGGGTAACTCTTATCCAAGACATGGTTGGGACGACATGTTTGACGAAGTTGTTATTTCAGGAGAAGTGGGAATGAGAAAACCAGATGCAAATATTTATCATCACACTTTAAATCGGTTGAAGATTAATCCGAATGAGGCTGTATTTGTTGATGATTTGCCACATAATATTAAAGCTGCTTCAGATTTAGGGATGATTGGAATTTTGCACGTTGACTACGAAACAACCAAGATGGAAATAGAAGCAATTTTTGATGAAAAATTTGACTAGGACTTGATCCAGTCATTTAGTATTTCAAAGTCTTTTTGCAATGATTTTTTCCAATACTTTGAGACAAACTCCTCAGCAAAAGAACTCATTAAAAATATCTTTGAGACAACTACGGTTTCGACCAAAATTGATGTTTGATTGTCTTCGCTTTTTAAAGCCATTGATGCTTCTACTTCAGTTTGAATATTTGGGATTGATACTTTGATTGCAATTTTCTGATTACTTTCAAAAGTCCATAGTTCAACTAATGAGATTGGATTAGAGACAAACTTTTGGGCCGAAACAGGTATATCAAAATCAATTTGCCTTGAGATTTGGAGCTGATTTTGGTTTGCTTTCTCAAAATCTATTTTTTTGAGGTTTTTAGATTTCGCTCTTTCTAAGTGAAAGTCAGTATTTCTTAAAGCGTGGATAATTTCATCAATCTTGTATGGACTTATAAATTTGTCGCTAAGATTTAGAGCCATAAGCGTATTTTGTCAGATACTGCACTAAGTTAGTGCTATGGCTGCGTTTTTGGCATTAATCTCAAGTTTAATGTGGGGAACCGCTGATTTCTTTGGCGCATACGTTTCCAAAAAGATTCCCGCAAACAAAGTCCTAGTTCTTTCTTATCCTGTAGGTTTCGTATTTCTTCTCATTTACGCATTTATGCTTCCAGGACAATTAGATTCTTACTCAATTATTATTGGTTTACTCGCAGGAGTCATTGGAATTCTTGCTATGGGAAGTTTGTATTTAGCTCTTGCGATTGGACCAATGGGAGTAATGAGTCCTGTTACAGCTGCTTCTTCAACATTTGTTCCAATTGCCATGGGATTAATTGTTGGTGAGCAATTAGGACTTATTGCATGGGTGGGAATTAGCGTTGCAATTTTGGCAGTCATTTTAGTCAGCATGGAAACTTCTCCAACTGGAGGAAAATTAGCTGTTAGCGGCAAAGGTCTAGTTCTTGCAATTACCGCTGGACTTTTAATTGGAACATTCTTGAGCATTGTTGGTTTGGCTCCAACTAGTAATGGAATGTGGCCATTAGTTTTTGCAAGGCTGATGTCTTCAGTTTTAGTTTTTGGATACTTTATGTCAAGGAAAAAACAAAGTTTCAAAGAAGGATATGACTCTAAGCTGTTTGCCTTGGTGATCATTTCTGGCGCATTAGATGCCACAGCAAACGCAGTATTTGTCTTAGCAACTTTCGAGGGTTATTTGTCCATTGCTGCTGTTATTGCTTCGCTGTATCCAGCTGCCACGGTAATTTTGGCAACAGCTTTCTTGAAAGAGAGATTAACCGGTATTCAATTTGTTGGTATTGGATTAGCATTCTTTTCAGCAGGAATTCTTTCCCTAGTATAAGAATTTGGAATAAAATCGTCCCAAATTTGGTACGAATATTTTCAAATAGTTAAAGCAATCTTTTGAAAAGTGAATTTATAATTTACTTAACAAAAGGTGGTCAAAGTGATCCTTCCTGAAACAAACTCTGCAGCAAGGACACTATTTCGTTCTAAGCCAATTCAAAATTCTAAACAAGATCGAATCCTTGGTGCACTTTTTGGGGCAGCAGTCGGTGATGTCATGGGATCTACCATTACTGGTGTTAACTCAGAATTAATTAAAGAAAAATATGGTCAATGGGGAATAAGTGCACCTCCGTATAACTCTTTTGTTTCTCATAACTTTCAACTAACTCTTTTTGCCTTAGATGCGATCATTAACTGCACCCAAAAATCACAAAAACTATCGATAAAAGACATCGCTCATTGTTTAACAAAGTGTCTTAAAGAATGGGAGAAAGTTGTAAATAATCCAAATTTGTTTCATGGCATAAACCATCTAGCTGACAAAAATGCTGTCTGCACAGACTTCATGAAAAACTATCCACTCTGGCGATTTAAAAGACCAGGTTCAAAAAATAAAAATGATGAATTAGCCGAACTCGTTAATCCTTTGCTATTGGCCGTTTTACTATGTGCTAATCAAAAAACTAGTCAAGAAGTTTTCAATGAATTAGTTATTTCTTTTGGTAAGCCCACACTCCAGATAGATACTGAAGTCTTTGGATCCCTTTTTAGTAATCAAGAGATAATCACGAAGCAAGCAAAAATTGATGGTCTAAATAAAATGTGTGAAAAAATCAATTCATCTTCCAGACCAGATCTCATGGGAATGATTGCTGGTTTCGAGCATGGGGCAAAGTATGGCATTAACGCATTTAAGCAAATTTGGTATTTAAGAATTGATGCAATGAATTTATGTGAGCAAATGGGTTGGAGAGTAGGTAGAGCTTTTAAAAGTTCTTAACAAAGAGATAAACAGATGCACATATTGCAACAATTAGGATAATTACTCTAAAAAATGTGGCATCAAGTTTTTGGGCCATTCGTCCTCCCAAAACTCCTCCCAGCACAGATCCAATCGCAACAGATATCGCAACTTCCCAAACAACTAAGCCGGAGAAAACAAAGATAAGAGCTGCAATGGCATTTCCTGCTCCTGAACCTAGATTTTTTAAAGCGTTTGCTTGTTGAATATTTGCAAGTCCAGCTAGTCCAAAAATGGCTAAGAGGATAACTCCAGTTCCAGCGCCAAAGTATCCAACATAGATTCCAGCAATAATGAAACCAGGAACAATAAGTTTAAAATTTAATCTGGCACTAGTTTTTGGGTATAACTTATAAATTATTGGCTGAATTGCAATGAGTATTCCAGCACTTCCTATAAGAAAGGGAACAATAATCTCAAAGTTTCTTTCAGGAAGATAAAGCAGTAAGCCTGCACCAATTATGGAAAAAACTGGCATCAGCATTACTGACATCCAGGCTAATTTTTTTTGTTCCTTCAGTATTTTTCTATAAGTCCAACTGCCCGCTAAAGATCCAGGAAAAACTCCAACGGCTGCTGTCACATTTGCTACTAAGGGAGATAAACCAAGGGCAACTAAGGTTGGAAAAACAATTAAAGTTCCGCCACCTGCAACTACGTTAAGAAATCCGCTAGCTAAACCAACAACAAGAGCAATCAATAAATCCATTAATTATTTTTTGACTAAGCGCCATGATATTGGAAGCAAAGATGCCGCTAATGCTGCTTTTAAAGCATCACCGATTAGAAAAGGTAATACACCATTCATAAGACCATACGCAAAACCTTTGCCAGTGTAAAAAGCTAGCCAGGTTGCGCCCAAAGTGTAAATAATCAGGCTTCCAACTAAATAACCAACTAGAACTCCATAGAATTTTTTGGTTGAGTATTTACTGGCAATTTTTCCTACAACAAAGCTTGCAACTAAGAACGCAAGTAAATAACCCGCGGTGGCTCCAAGAATCGCTTCAATTCCACCTTTATCTCCTGCCAGAACAGGTAACCCAATAGCTGCTAGAGATATGTAAGCAACTTGTGCAATTAAAGATTTGTAAGGCCCAATTGCTGCTGCTCCGAAAAGAATTGCAAAAGTTTGCATTGTTAATGGAATTGGGGTGAAGGGTAACGGGATTACTACCTGCGCGCTCAGAATAGTGATAGTTGTTAGAACAGATATTTGAATGAATGCCGAAGTGCGAGTTCTTTGCCAAATCGAATCAACGATGAATGGTGAGGCACTTAAAGTAGTCAACTTTTCTCCCTGGGTAGGTAGTTGATGCTACCAAGTAACTTCATGGCGATACGGAGGATTAGCACCTTGTCTTGAACAAGTTAGGGCAGAAGTCATCGCGCAGTTTGACAATATGTCACGTAAATCAGATACAGCCAATGCAGAAAGAGCTTTTTCATCAACTATTTGTTTTTCAAGTAGTTGAGCAATTAAGGCTGCCGCAAAAGTGTCTCCTGCACCAATGGTGTCTTTGACTTCTACTACTGGTGCTGGAATCTGAATTACTTCAAAATTACTATTTATTGCAACTGCTCCATTCTTGCCAAGTGTTATCACAACTAAAGTAGTTCCATTTTCAATAAAGTTTTTTGCTGTTTCTATGACATCTTGATCTGGACTAATCCAGGAAAGATCCTCGTCACTTGCCTTAACAACATGTGCCAAGCTGGCTAAATTTTTAGCACGTTTTCTCACTTCAACTTCTGGCTGAGAATCTAATGGATGACGGATATTTGGATCAAAGGTAAGTAAATGTTTTGAATTATCCCTTAACTTTTTGTACCAGTTTTCAATATTACTTGCTCCGGGTTCAATGTATGAGGTTAAAGAGCCAAGCTGAATTATCTTGATATTTTCAGCTAATGCAATATCTAACTCAGATTCTGTCCATCCATAATCTGATGCGCCCTTTAAATTTGCTTCATATTTTGCTGAACCATCTTTTTGGATGAAAGCATCAATTACCGAAGATGGTTCATCTACAAAAAGAGATAAGTTCAAATCAACATTTTGATTTTCTAGATATGATCGAATTTCCGAACCAAATTTATCTTTTGAAATTCGAGCTTTCATAAAAGTTGTTATCCCAAGTCGGGCTAGGGCAACAGCAGTATTGGCTGGGGATCCACCTGGAACATTTTTAATTCCACCATTACCAGAATGAACTACATCAACTAGTGCTTCACCAATTACTAGAACACTTGACATAGTGATGTCAATTATGCCGTGAAAAGGTTATCTTCTTCTTATTCTGGAAACTATTTTGAATACCAGAACTATTACCAAGATAGAAATAATCCAAGGGATGGCATAACCCAGAATTGAAGTTAGGTTGGCCAAGGCATTAAGTAATGCCACAAACCCTTTTTCAATTCCTGCAATAAATCCAATTGGCTTTATTGCACTGAAAGAGTCATTAGGAAGTAAGGAAAGGTAAATAACTGACATGTCGACTTGATCTGATAAATATTTAAGTTGAGCATTTAAGCTATCTAATTCAGCTTGTCTCTCAGCTAAGGCAGTTTCGGCTGCAATTAGATCAGCAGTATTTGTTGCCGCAGAAATTAGTTGCTTAAATCGTTCTATTGATGTAGTCAATGCAGCAATTCGTGCATCTAAGTCAACTTTTTGCATGGTCACATCAGAAGCTGAAACTGAGGAAGCCTCAACATCACCAAGTTTCTTGAAAGCTTCTATGGAAGCTTCTAGATTCTTACTTGGAACTCTTATCGTTAGATTTGCACTTAAGGAATCTTGACTACCTGGATTTTTGTATTGTGACAAGTCATCTACTCGGCCATCAAAACTGGCCGCAAGAGTTTGCGCTTCGGTTACAGATTTCTCTACATTTTTTACTCTGATAGTTAGTGAAGAGGTTTTGATAATGGATCTATCTGCCGAAATCTTATTTTCTACTGTCATTTCACCGGTTGCAGGCATTGAACTAATTGAAGAATCTGACATTCCCATTGAGTCAGTGTTTGAACCACAAGCTGACAAAACTAGTGTTGAGAAAAGTGAAATTACTAGCATCAGTTTTTTATTCAATTTAGCTCCTATTATCTGTATCTATATACTTTCACTTCGCTTCTTTAGAAGCAAACTCCGCACCTGGGTAAATCTTGAAATTTAAATAACAATCAAATAACGCTAGCCTGCTTTACTCGGAAGTAAATTAAAAGTAGAATCGTTCAAAACATTACTTACCCATACTTTGTGAGGCTTGAATTGAATAATCGTGGGGAATACCTTTCACGATTAAAGGACCAAAAATTTCAAGTTGTGATTGTTGGTGGGGGAATAAATGGTGCAGTTTCCGCTGCTGCACTAGCAGCAAGTGGTGTAAAAGTTGCATTAATTGATCGGGCAGATTTTGCTGGCGTAACTAGTCAGGAATCTTCAAATATGGTTTGGGGCGGAATTAAATATCTTCAGACTTATGAAATTCCATTAGTCTGGAACTTATGCGGATCTCGAAACCACATGCTAGAAGCTTTTCCAAACCGAATTAAAGCTATTTCTTTTCTTGCAGCAATAGGACCAACGGCGCCATTTGGAAGATTTCTTGGCGGTGCCGGAACTATTTTGTATTGGATACTTGGCAGATTTAAAACTAAACCTCCAAAAGTATATTCACCAGAAGAAACTATTGAGATTGAAACCTTGATTAATCCAGCAGGGTTAAAAGGATCTGTCAGATATGACGATGCGCTATTAGTCGATAACGATGCAAGATTTGTTTGGGATTTTGTTAAAAATGCATCAGAACACGGAGCAGTCACAACTAATTATGTTTCAATGCAAGATGCAACGAGAGAAAACGACTTATGGACTCTTCATCTAAAAAATGAGTTGAATAATGAACAATTCGACGTCACTGCCGAAATTGTAATTAACGCAGGTGGTCCATGGGGAAAAGATCTAACTCAGAAATTTCACGATCAAACAATTCATCAATTGGCTTTATCTAAAGGTATTCATTTAGTTGTTCCCAGACTTACAACTAACAACAGAGTCCTAGCATTCTTTGACGATAAGGGACGTTTGTTTTATGTAATTCCTATGAAAGATAGAAGTGTCATTGGTACCACTGACACAAGAGTTGATGATCCAGTAAGCGAAGTTACAGATCAAGATAGAGAATTTGTTCTCGAGCAAGCAAATCGCTGTTTAAATCTAGCTACTCCATTAACTAAGAATGACATTATTTCAGAACGCTGCGGTGTTAGACCACTTGTTGTCAAAGGCAAAAAAGATGTTTCAAAGATTGAATGGACAGCTCTTTCTAGAAAGCATGAAATTGAAGTTAACAAGAAAACTAAAATTATTACAATCTTTGGTGGCAAATTAACTGATTGTGTAAATGTTGGTGAAGAGGTTGTTGATTTTGTTAAAAAGTTAGGCATAAGAATTACCAAAATCAAGAAATGGTATGGCGAAGATAAACAGGATAAATATCAAGATTTCATTTCAGAATTTAAAAGTATTTCCAATGTTAGCGAGAGTGATGTGGAATTTGTTGCTCCGGCAATTTGGAGAAGACATGGAAATGAGTCTTTTGAAATTCTGAAATCATTTAGAGAAAATAATGATTATTTAGAGAGAATTTTTCCAGAACTAGAACTGACCTTTGGTGAGTGCGTTTACATAGTCAAAAACGAAATGGTGCAAAAACCTGAAGATTTATGGCGCAGAAGAACAGCGATATCTCTGATTCGATCCGCTGAAGAGATTTCTCAGAATCGACTTGTCCAGCGCGTAAATTCATTAATTTAGACCATTAGTTTTATTTAATTTCACACTTGGCGTAGTCTTAAGCCTGTTATGGAAAATCTCAAAATTGATTGGCAAGTTCTTCGTGATCAAGCCAAGATTGCTCAGAAGAATGCCTATGTGAATTACTCTAAATTTCCTGTGGGTGCTGCAGCTCTTGTTGACGATGGACGAATTGTCTCTGGATGCAACGTTGAGAACGCATCTTATGGATTAACACTTTGTGCAGAATGTGGATTAGTTTCCCAACTTGCCCTAACAGGTGGCGGAAGATTAATTGCTTTTTCCTGCGTTGGTCCAGAACCTGGAATTTTATTACCATGTGGAAGATGCAGACAATTGTTACAAGAACACGGTGGCCCAGAACTGTTAGTTGATCACAATGATGGTCCAAAAAGATTAAAGGAATTACTTCCTGATGCCTTTGACGGAAGCAATTTAATTTAAATGAAAGAACCACTAGGAATTATTGCTGGTACAGGATTTTATTCAATTTCTGAACTAAAAAACCCTGAAGTAAAAGTAATTGAAACAAAATATGGACAGGCCCAAGTTACAAAAGGAACATGGCATGACCGAGTTACTTATTTTTTAACAAGACATGGAACAAAGCACTCTGTTCCCCCTCATAAAGTCAATTATCGAGCAAATATTCAAGCCTTGGTTGATTTAGGCATAAAGGATGTTTTAGCAGTTAATGTTTGTGGAGGAATTGATAAATCAGTTCCGGTTGGCGGATTACAAGTCGTTAATGACTTTATTGACTTTACAAAAAATAGAGTTTCAACTTTTTTTGACGGCGAAGAAGGTGTCAATCATGTTGATATGACAAATCCTTATAACCAAGAATTACGAGATGTATTAATCAAGAGTTGTGAAAATCTAAACATCCCTGTTTCAAACGGGGGAGTTTATGGTGGTTTTGAAGGTCCTAGGTTTGAGACAAAAGCCGAAATTCAAATGGCTCAAAAAATGGGTGTCACCATGGTGGGAATGACTGGTGTTCCTGAAGTTGTTTTAGCCGTTGAAAAAGGTTTGCGATATGCCACTATTTGTATAGTGTCAAATCCTGCTGCTGGTTTAAGTGCCGAAGAAATAACAATGGAAGATGTGCAAAAAGTAGTGGAAACTTCAGCTGCACAAGTTGTAAAAATATTAAATGAAGCAACACGAATTCTGGGCCAATAACTATGGCTACCCAAGTAGATTTAATTCTTCATAATGCTTCATATGTTGTGGTAGTTGATGAAAAATCCTCTGTTTTAAGAAATGTAAGTATTGCTATAAAAGATGAGAAAATATTTGGAATCGTTCCCATTGATCAAGAAAATCAGTGGCAATCAAACAAAGTAGTTGATTGTTCTCACCACTTGGTCATGCCTGGACTAATTAATACTCACACTCACACACCAATGACACTTCTTCGTGGAGTTGCCGAAGATGTTGATTTACAAGGATTCTTAGAAAAAGTTTGGGCTGAAGAAGCAAGAATTATGGATGAAAAAGGTACATATATTGGTGCCAAATTAGGTGCGCTGGAAGCTTTACTGGGTGGCACAACTTGCACATTAGATATGTATTTACATCCCCATATGGCTCACAAAGGTGCCGTTGAAGTTGGACTAAGACATTTAATTGGTCCAGTCTTTTTTGATTTTGCAGGACCAGATGGTCTCGAGTGGGATAAACGAATTGAGCATTTACGAAATTGGCCCAAGGTTATAAAAGAAATTGGGGGAGCATATGCACCTCTTGTGGCACAACCGCATTCTACTTACACAGTTTCTCCAGAACATTTAGCAGAAGTTGCAGCAGTCGCTAAAGAAATAGGTGCGATTTTCAATACCCATATTTCTGAGAACCAAGCAGAAAATGATGATGTAATTAAACGTCATGGCAAAACTCCTACAAAAGTTCTCAATGATGCAAACGCATTAGATAACGCAGTCTTTGCTCACGCTGTGAAATTAACTGATCATGATAGAAAGATAATCAAAGAAAACAAAGTAAGTCTTTGTCATTGCCCAGGATCTAATTTAAAACTAGCTAGTGGTGCATTTGAATGGGTCAAAGCTAAAGAATTAGGAATTAATGTATCTCTTGGAACTGATGGCTGTTCTTCCAGTAATGATTTAGACATGTGGAATGTCATGAGATCAGCTGCGAATTTAGCAAGATTGATCACAGAAGATGCGGCTGCTATCCCGGTTGCAAAAGTTGTCAGAGCAGCAACTTATGGCGGGGCTCTAGCACTTGGTATGCAAGAGCGAATTGGCAGTGTTGAAGTTGGAAAGGAAGCAGATTTAATCGTGTTAGATCTGGATCAACCTCATCTTGTTCCGATAGGAGACCCTCATGGATTGCTGGTTTATGCAGCTGGAAGAAGTGATGTTGTGCACGTTTTGGTCGCAGGAGATCCAGTAATTGTTGATCGAATCTCAACCAAAGTAGACATGAACCAAATAATTAGTGAAGCAAGAATTCATAGTGCCAAATGATAAAAAGATTTGAAAATAAAGTTGCTCTAGTAACTGGAGCTAGCTCTGGTTTAGGTAAAGAAATTGCCCTCAAACTTGCTCAAGAGGGCGCTCAAGTTGTAATTCATTACAAAAGTAATGAGAAAGCCGCTCAGGAAGTAGTGGCTGAAATAAATAAAAGTGGTGCTAAAGCTTTTAGCATAAAAAGTGATCTTTCTAAAGGAAATCTTGATGAAGTAGCCGAAAAACTAGTTTCAAAAATATTAGAAAAAGTCACAACTATTGATTATCTAGTAAATAACGCAGCAGATCAAAGCCTTGATCCCGAAGATCCACTTGATGATGAAGTAATGAATTCAATAATGTTTACTAACGTTTTAGCGCCTCAAGCAATTGTGAAAGCATGTTTGAATATTTTTAAGCCAGGAAATGCCATCGTAAATATCACCTCAGTTGAGGCCGAACATCCATTTCCAAATCATTCGCTATATGCATCAAGTAAAGCGGCATTAACTCGATACACAGAATTAGCAGCTGTTGAATTAGCAGCAATGGGTGTGAGATGTAACGCTGTTGCACCAGGTTTAGTTAATCGAGATGGTTTAGATAAATCATGGCCTGAAGGTGTAAAGAAATGGAATGAAAGATCTCCCATTAAAAGACCGGTTACTGCTAGTGAGGTAGCAAAGACAGTTTCTTTTCTTTTAAGTGATGAAGCATCAGGGATAACAGGAATTTCTGTTAGCGTTGATGGTGGATGGAGTGTGGCATGAACTTCCAAGATTTGATTTACGTTAAACGCGACGGTGGCGTTTTAACTGAAGAACAAATTCGTTGGTTTATCAACGCTTTCACAAAGAATGAAATACCTGATGAACAAGCTGGCTCTTTTCTTATGGCAGTTTTCTTTCAAGGTTTAAATAAAGAAGAACTAAATGTGTGGACAGATGCCATGATTAAAAGTGGTGAAATTTTAGATTTATCAAGTGTAGGAAAACCAACAGTAGATAAACACTCCACTGGAGGAGTAGGAGACAAAATATCTCTACCTTTGTGTCCATTGGTGGCATCATTTGGAGCTGCTGTTCCACAATTGTCTGGACGAGGACTTGGAACATTTGGTGGAACATTAGACAAGATGGAATCTATTTCTGGATTTAACATCACACTTTCAAATGAGAAAATGATTCAACAACTCAAAGATGTGGGCGTTTTTATTACAGCTGCTGGAGCAGGTTTAGCACCAGCAGATAGAAAAATGTATTCCTTTAGAGACGTAATCGGAACAGTGGAATGTATTCCATTAATTGCCTCCTCCATTATGAGTAAGAAAATTGCTGAAGGAACTCAATCTTTAGTTTTGGATGTTAAAGCAGGACGTGGTGCATTTATGAAAGATTTTTCAAAAGCTAAACAATTGGCTGAGACTATGGTTGAAATTGGTAACAAAGTAGGAGTAAAAACTGTTGCACTTATTACCCAAATGGATACACCCCTTGGTAACGCTGTTGGAAACGCACTAGAGGTAAGTGAATCAATTGATGTCTTAAATGGCAAAGGTCCTCAAGATGTAATTGAAATAACTTTGGCATTAGCCAAAGAAATGTTGCAATTAGCAGGAATCAATAAAGATCCAGCCACAGGATTAAAGGATGGTACAGCTTTGCAAGTGTGGAAGAAAATGATTGTTGCCCAAGGTGGAAATCCTGATATTGAAATTCCTGTTGCAAAGCAAAAAGAAAATATTGTAGCTACTCAATCTGGTTACATCACAGATTTAGATGCTTATGCAATTGGACTATCTGCTTGGAGATTAGGTGCAGGTAGAGCAAAGAAAGAAGATGCAGTTTCAAAAACAGCAGGAATTATTTGTTTGGCTAAAGAGGGCGATTATGTGGAAAAAGATCAACCAGTTCTGGAACTTCATATAGATGATTCTTCAAGATTGCCTTTGGCTAAAGAAGCACTAAAAAATGCCTTTACTATTGGTGCAGAACCAAGAGAAAAACGAAAAATAGTTCTGGAACGTATCTCTTAAATCACAGATAACTCCCGTAACACAAGTTTCATAACGCTTTCATCACGTCGACAAATTCATCTATATATAAGGCAAAGATTGCTCTCCTGTGCCGTAGTGTCGAATCCATCAGGAGTGCGAACTGCTGGTAATTAAACGTTCCCAAAATGGGGCGAAGAAAAAAAGGAGCACTAGTTAATGAAGCGCATGCGCACATTAGCAGGAATTTCAATTCTTGCTTTAGTACTAGCAGCTTGCAGCAGTGGATCATCAGATACAGCAGCAGAAGAAACAGCAGCTGCATTAGATGACTCAAACTGTGCTGCAGCTGAAAATTTCTGCGTTGGTTTAGTAACTGACATTGGCAAGGTTGATGACAAGTCATTCAACCAATCTGCACATGAAGGTGCTATGGCAGCAGCAGCAGAAGTTGGCGGTTTCTACAAATATATTGAAACCACCGATACAAAAGACTACGCAGCAAATATGGCACAATTCACTGACAAGAGTTACGACGTTATTGTTACCGTTGGATTCTTGATGGCAGAAGCCACAGTTACTGCAGCAAAAGCAAATCCAAACACTAAGTTTATTGGTGTAGATCAATTCCAAGGCGAAGAAGTTGCTAACGTAACAGGTTTGATTTTCCCTGAAGATCAAGCAGGTTTTGGTGCAGGTTATTTGGCTGGATTAATGACAAAGACCAATAAAATTGGTTCAGTTCTTGGTCTAGAAATTGCACCAGTACAACTATTTGCTAAGGGTTTTGAAGCAGGAGCTAAAAAATCAAATCCAAATGTTTCTGTGACAACCGTTTACCATCCACCAGCAGATAACGCATTTGCTGATCCTGTATGGGGCGCAGCAGAAGCTAAGAAACAATTAGCTCAAGGTGCAGACATCATTTTCGGTGCAGGTGGCGGAACTGGTAATGGCGCTTTGATTGAAATTGCAAAAGCAGAAGGTGCAGGAACATCAATATTTTGTATCGGTGTTGACACTGATCAATGGTTCACTGTTCCAGAAGCACAACCATGTTTGATTACTTCAGCAGTTAAAGGTCTGACTGAAGGAACAACCGACTTAGTGAAGAAAGCATTTGATGGTTCAATTGCTGGCGGAAACTTTGTTGGATCAGCTGGTATCTCTGATTACCACGATTTTGCCTCTGTCGTTCCTATGGACGTTCAGGACAAAGTTGCTGCTGAAGTAGCTGGACTAAAAGACGGCTCAATCAAGACTGGCGTAACACTCTAGTCAATTCAGTTAATTAGCGACAGACTGTAAGTGGGACGCAATTTCGGTTGCGTCCCACTTTCATGATTAGGGGAGAAGGAGAAAACAATTGACATTGACCGAAACAAAAATGTCTAACAAAATTGGTTTTTTTGTGCGCAACCAATCAATTGTTGTTCCTATTGTTGCAATATTTGTAGCATTTTTCCTAGGTGGAATATTGATTTTCTTGCAAGGGGTTAATCCTCTTGTTGCATATAGAGCAATTTTTTCAGAAGCATGGTTTGATTCCGATGGACTTCTAAGAACTTTTCAAAAGACAACTCCTTTAGTTTTAGCTGGACTTGCAGTAACCGTTGGTTTAAGAATTGGACTATTTAATATTGGGGCACAAGGTCAGTTAATTTCTGCAGCATTGGCTTCAGCTTTAGCAGGAATTTACATAACCAACTTGCCTCCAATTTTGCACGTTTTAGTTGCATTGTTTTGTGGCGTAATTGTTGGAGCACTTTGGGCAGCAATTGCAGGTGTATTAAAAGCTTATAGAGGTGTACACGAGGTTATTTCAACGATTATGTTGAACAGTATTGCAATTGGAATTCTTGATTACCTAGTAAGCAATCCCTTTAAAGAACCAGATCAAGCTTTACAGAGAACCAAAAAAATCGCAGAAACTGCAATTTTGCCAAATATTGGCTTTATTCCTTTCGGTTTTATCTTGGCATTAATCATCTGTTTATTAGTTTCCGTGATGCTGAACCGGACGACTGCTGGATTTAGATTTAACACTGTTGGAAAAAATAAATTTGCAGCAACTTATGCAGGAATAAATATGAAATTAATGATTGTTACTGGAATGTTGTTAAGCGGTGGACTGGCAGGACTGGGTGGAGCAATTGAAACATTAGGAATTACTTATCGATTCGAACCTGCATTTAATGCAGGGCTAGGTTTTGACGGAATTACTATTGCACTTTTGGCTAGAGCAAATCCTTTGGCAACCATCCCAGCAGCAATATTGGTTGGAACTCTTCGCGCTGGTGGCGCATCTTTACAGTTTGAAACTGGAATCGAACCAGAAATTGTTGACGTGTTGCTAGCAATAACTTTGTTATTAGTGTCTGCTCCTATTTTGGCTAAATTCTTGTTTAAAGGAAAAGCTCAAAAATCAGCAAATGTCACAAGTGGTTGGGGGAATTAATGTTGGACTTTATAAGCGAAAACAGAAAACCAATAATTACTCTTGCCTTAGTGACAGTGGTAGCTTACGTGTTTTATTTCTTAGATGAAATTAAAACAACTTCAGTTTTGGTTTTTGGATGGGGATACGCAGTTCCTTTAGTTTTAGCAGCAATGGTGGGAATCATTGGTGAGCGAACCGGAGTTGTAAACATTGGTATTGAAGGCCAAATGTTGATGTCCGCATTTGCCAGTTTCTTTGGTTCAGTAATTACTGGCAACATTTATTTAGGAATGGTTATTGGAATCTCAGCTGGTTTAGTAATGGGTGCATTTTTGGCAGTAGCAGCAGTTAAGTGGGAAATGGATCAAATTATTGCAGGGGTGGTAATAAATATTGTTGCCGCAGGCTTAACATCATTTTTCTACGCGCCGGGAAAAACCCTTCCGCAATTAATGCCAGTTGTATCAATTCCAATTTTGAGTGATATCCCATTAATTGGTCCAGTATTTTTTAGAAACGGATTATTTGCCTTAGCAACATTGTTTATTGTTTTAGCTGTCAATTACGCAATCTTCAAAACTAGATGGGGCTTAAGAAGCAGATCAGTTGGTGAATATCCAAGTGCAGCAGATGCTGCAGGAATAAACGTTTTAAGAATAAGAATGGTTAACGTAACTTTGGCAGGTGCCTTAGCTGGATGTGCTGGAGCATTCTTAGCTTTAGAAGCGGCCGGAACTTTTGCCAGAGGACTAACTGCAGGACGAGGATTTTTGGCTTTAGCAATCATGATTTTTGGGGCCTGGAATCCTATGGGAGCACTTGCTGCAGCATTATTTTTTGGTTTATCTACTGCAATCGCGAGTCAATTACAAGCTGATGAAGTAATAAACATTCCACAACAATTTGTTAACCTATTACCTTTTGTTATGACTTTAGTTGTTTTGGCAATTGCTGTTGGACGAGTTAGACCTCCGGCGGCGGCTGGTCAGCCATACACGAAGGAAGGTTAATTTTGTCAGAGTTTTTAATTGAAGCCAAAAACCTAACAAAAAAATTTCCTGGAGTTTTGGCAAATGACAATGTTTCATTAACTTTAGAAAAAGGGGAAATAGTTGCCCTTTTAGGTGAGAACGGTGCTGGTAAGTCAACGCTGGTCAAAATGATTTATGGACTATATGGCTCTGATAGTGGAGAGCTTTTCATTAAAGGCAAGAAAGTTGACTTTCATTCTCCAGCAGATGCGATTGCTAAAGGTATTGGAATGGTGCACCAACACTTTCAATTAGTACCGGTTATGACTGTGGCAGAAAATATAGTTTTAGGTGCAGAAAAAGTAAAAGGAATTAAATTTGATTTAGATGCAGCAGAGAAAGAAGTTGCTGAGTTATCAAAAAAATACGGATTAGAAGTTGACCCAAAAGCACGCATCGAGGATCTACCGGTTGGGATGCAGCAAAGAGTTGAAATCTTAAAAATGCTTTATAGAAAAGCAGATATTTTAATTATGGATGAACCAACCGCAGTGCTTACTCCTCAAGAGACTGATGAATTATTGAAGGTAATGCAAAGTTTTGCACAAAAAGGGGTAGGGGTTATTTTCATTACTCACAAACTAAGAGAAGTTTTAGCAGTTGCTGATCGAGTAGTTGTCTTAAGAAATGGAAAAGTTGTAGGAACTGCCAGACCTAAAGACACAAATCAAGAAGGTTTAGCAACAATGATGGTTGGAAGAAGTGTTGTTCTTGATGTAAAAAAGGATTCTTCCCACCCTAAAGAAGTCGTATTACAAATTAAGAATTTAAACGTGCAAGACGACAGAAAACTTCCTGCAGTTCGTGATTTCTCTTTAGAAGTTAGAGCAGGAGAAATTGTTGGGATAGCCGGGGTAGAAGGCAATGGTCAACGCGAATTAGTCCAGGCAATAACAGGATTAAGAAAAATTGATTCTGGATCTGTGAAAATAGGCGGTACCGATTCAACAAAGTTAAGCCCGCACAAGATTCACGAACTTGGAGTAGCCCACGTTCCAGAAGACAGAGAAAAAGATGGACTAGTTGCCGGTTATTCAATCGCTGACAATTCTGTCTTGAATAGATTTGATGAAAAAGAATTTTCTAAAGCAGGGGTTAGACAAACTGGGGCAATCAGAGCCTTAGCTTCAAAATTGGTTGAAAAATTTGATGTTAGAACCCCAAGTATTGACACTGTGGCAGGAGCTCTTTCTGGTGGCAATAAACAAAAACTTGTTATCGCCAGAGAGTTAATCTGGGGACCAAAACTTCTCATCGCGGCTCAACCAACTAGAGGTGTTGATGTTGGATCGATTGAATTTATTCACAATCAAATAATTGCTGCAAGAGATGGTGGTTCTGCTGTTCTCCTGGTTTCAGCAGAATTAGACGAAGTATTAGGTTTAGCTGATCGAGTAGCAGTAATTTACGCTGGAAGAATTGTAGAAATTTTGGATGAAAAAGATGCTGAGAGAAACAAAGTAGGCAGATTGATGGCTGGCGGAGACGTTCATTAAATGCCTGAGAATTTAACGCCTGAAGTAATAAAGGCAGTTCCTAAAGTTTTATTACATGATCATCTAGACGGTGGGGTTAGACCTGCCACAGTTGCCGAGCTTGCAAAAGAGGTGGGTTATGAGAATTTACCAACTACAGATGCAATCGCTTTAGCTAAATGGTTCAGAGATAATTGTGACTCTGGGTCATTAGAGAAATACTTAGAAGCATTTGTTCATACCGTTGGTGTTATGCAAACAAAAGATGCATTAGAACGAGTTGCTTTTGAAGCAGTTGAAGATTTGGCTAATGATGGCGTTGTTTATGCAGAAATTAGATTTGCTCCCGAATTACACCAAAACAAAGGTTTAACACTTGATCAAGTAGTTGAAGCTGTTCTTGAAGGTTTTCTTCGTGGTGAAAAAACATTAGCGAAAGCAGGAAAACCTATTGTTGTTCGTGCACTTTTAATTGCGATGAGAACTGCTGCACGCTCAAGTGAAATTGCAGAATTAGCAGTTAAGTGGCGCGAAAAAGGTGTTGTTGGTTTTGACATAGCTGGTAAAGAAGCAGGTTTTCCTCCCACAAGACATCTTGATGCATTTGATGCCGTGCGCAGAGCAAACTTTCACATGACAATTCATGCCGGTGAAGCATTTGGTTTGCCATCTATTTGGGAAGCTGTGCAAATTTGTGGAACTGATCGCTTAGGTCATGGAGTAAGAATTGTTGATGATTTAAGTTTTCAATCAAATGGGGAAATAAAACTGGGTGAACTTTCTGCCTATGTTCGAGACAGACGTGTGCCATTAGAACTTTGCCCATCTTCAAATGTACAAACGGGGGCCGCAAAAAGCATTAAGGATCATCCAATTGGGGTGTTAACAAAACTTGGTTTTAGAGCAACTGTTAACACTGATAACCGATTGATGTCTGACACTTCGATGTCAAAAGAAATGACACTTTTAGTTAAAGAGCTAGGTTTTACTTTAAAGCAATTGCAGTGGCTAAGTGTCAATGCCATGAAGAGTTCATTTATTCCATTTGATCAGAGATTGAAACTAATCAATGAAGTTATCAAGCCAACTTATGCAAAAATTGCTCAAGATTTAGGGATAAAGTTCTAAAATCCTCTTGGATGCCAAACAGTTTTGGTTTCTAAGAAAGCCTTAATTCTGGTTAGTCCATCAATTTTTGTATTTGGACGCAGTACCCGTTTCAAATTAATTGCAGCTTCCTTTTCTAATTCTTGGGCAATACTTTTTTTATCAACACCTGTTAAATCAAGAGCATTTACATCTTGATGACT
>SXYE01000054.1 GCA_005789325.1 Actinomycetota bacterium | reverse complement strand
TAAAAAAATCAGAACAAAGAAGTGACAGATGAACGAAACAGTTCCCACACTTTTTGCAGTTGCCCTAGGTGGAGCTTTGGGTTCAATGCTTCGTTTTAGATTGCGATTTATTACTAGTAATGCCAAAATTCCCATGGGCACATTGCCCGGCAACATCATTGCCTCATTCATCCTTGGATTAGTTAGCGCTTTATTTGCTGATGCCTTCTTTGCGGTGCAAGGTTGGCAAAGTTGGTTTTACCCATTTCTAACTATTGGTTTAGCAGGAGCTCTTTCCACATTTTCATCCCTTGCCCTGGAAATGCATCAAATAACAAAGAAACATGGTTGGAAGAAAAGTGTTGGTTATGCCAGCTTAACTTTTGTAACAGGATTAATTGCTTTAAGTCTGGGAATTTTTATGGGAACTTCAGTTCCTGTTTAATCAGGTTTGGTGAAGTGAATTGATCGATATGGTGTGGCAATTGTGTGCACAGGCTGATCATGATCTTCTTTTGGAATTTCTAGGATAAATTCTGGATCAAAAAGTAACACTATCTTTTTAACATTTTCATTCAGTTGCACCAAAACTCGGTCGTAAAAACCTTTACCTTTACCTAAACGAGTACCTTTAACATCAACTGCTAATCCTGGCAAAACTATTGCTCCCAGTTGCGTTAATTCTTTTGCAAAAACTGCATCACCTACTGGTTCCAAAATGTCATAAGGACCAGTATTAAAGCTCTCAGGGTTTTTAACCCATAACAAATCAGTACCACTGATTCTTGGTAGCCAAACATTTCGGCCAAGTTTTCTAACTTCTGCTATCAATTTTTCGGTGGGAGGTTCTTCAGGTAGAGACATATATATAGCAACATCACCGGTTGTTTTGGAAAGTTCAAAAATTGCTCGTTTGGTTAGTTGTTCAACTTCAGATGAGCCCAGTTGTGTGCTTCGTCTGCGCTCTTGCAGACTTTTACGCAAACTTTGCTTGGTCTCTGGGGTATCAGGTGTAGCCATAGTCATAGAAGCATAGTCAAAGCGCGTAATCTTTACTCATAACACTTAAGGGCAATAGGGAAGAAGAGATGTCAAAAGTTACCTGCGCAGTTGTGCCAGTAGCTGGTTATGGCACACGCTTTCTTCCTGCCACCAAAGCAACTCCAAAAGAAATGTTGCCAGTTGTTGATAAGCCAGCCATTCAATATGTTGTTGAAGAAGCAGTCGCAGCAGGATTAAATGATGTCTTGTTTATTACTGGTCGAAGCAAACGTGCACTAGAAGATCACTTTGATGATTCACCTGAACTAGAAGCAGAACTTGCTAAACAAAATAAAAGTGAATTATTAGAAAAAGTTAAAGATCCATCCGAATTAGCCAAAATACATTTCGTGCGCCAAGGTGTGCCTAAAGGTTTAGGTCATGCGGTTTCAATGGCAAAAGAACATGTGGGCAATAACCCATTTGCAGTACTACTTGGTGATGACTTAATTGATCCCAGAGATTTTGTCTTAGATGACATGTTAAAAGTCCAAGTAGAACACGGTGGTTCTGTGGTGTTACTCATGGAAGTTGAACCATCAGAAATTCATCTTTATGGTGCAGCACAAATTGAAAAAACAAACAAAGACAATGTTGTTAAGGTAACTGATTTAGTTGAAAAACCAAATGCAAAAGATGCCCCAAGTAATTATGCAGTTATTGGTAGATACCTATTTGATCCAAAAGTGTTTGAAGTTCTAGAAAACACCAAACCAGGAAAAAATGGGGAAATCCAATTGACAGATGCGATGAAAACTTTGGCAAAAGATGTTAAAAAAGAAAACGGTGGCGGACTTCACGCCGTAATTTTTAAAGGCAGACGCTATGACACTGGCGATAAATTGTCTTATCTGCAATCAGTAGTTCAGTTAGCTAGCGAAAGAGAAGACTTAGGACCTGCATTTAAGAAATGGTTAAAAACTTTCGTTGGTAATTTAGGAAACTAAATATGGCGCCTTTTTGGCCCGTAGTATTAAAACAAGATAATTTAATTCTTCGCCCCCTTAGATTTCGCGATAAGCGTGCTTGGACAAAACTTCGACTTGATAATCAATCTTGGCTCAAGCAATGGGAAGCAACAATTCCTGATGAATTCAATGAAGGTAAAGCCAGTTTTTATCAGTTATTGAGAAACTTGAGAGATGAAGCAAGTTCACAAAGAGCTTTGCCATTTGTTTTAACTGTTGATAACAAAATTGCCGGACAAATTACTGTGGCAAACATAAATTTTGGTTCAACTAGAAGTGCCTATATTGGTTATTGGATTGGGGAAGAGTTTGCTGGAAAAGGTTATACACCTTTAGCTGTTGCTATGGCAATTGATCATTGTTTTAAAGTTTTAAAACTTCATCGCATAGAAATAACGATTAGACCCGAAAATATAAAATCTCTTCGAGTTGTTGAAAAGCTAGGACTTCGAAGTGAGGGACTAAGACCTAAGTTTTTACACATCGATGGAGAGTGGCGAGATCATTTAGTTTTTGCAATAAATGAAGATGAAATAAGTGATTCTTTAGTTTCAAAGTTAAAAAATTCTTAAATAATCAACTCTGCTACCGACACACCCCAGAAGTCTGAAAAAAAATCCAACAAAACTTCTAACCTATTTCTATGGGGTCAGGGTTTCTTTTAGCTATCGTTTTGGGTCTTTGGGGCATTGTGCTTTATCCCACATTTGTTAAAAACCGAGTCAATACAAATGAAACAAAATCAATTGATCGCTTCAACAAAGCTATGAGATCAATAAGTGATTTAGTGCCAACTAGAAATAAAGCCGTAATTGATCACCAAAGAAGTGCAGCAATTAGAAGAAGAAATGTTACCTACGCTTTGTTTGTGATAAATGTTGGTGTGATTGTTGCATCTTTATTTGGTTATGTGTCTGAGTACTATTCACTAATTCCAGTTGGACTTTTATTTATTTGGCTGAGTGCTGCTTATATTGCTGCGCAAAGAATGCAAACTGAAAATAAAACAAAAACTAATTCTGCTGTGATAAGAAAAAATTATGCAATTTATAAAAAACCTGATGTTTCAAAAACATTTATTAAACCAGATCCAGAACGTGATTTGATTATGGATGAAAGACCATTAGAAAGAATTGAAGAGCCTAAAGTGGTGCAACCAGAGCCTGTGCAAGAACAAAAACGCGCTCAAGGCGCTTAAATCCAACTCCTAAACCACATACGTAACAACCAGTCATCTTTAGGAAGTTGAATTGCTGTCCATATTGGATAGAAGTAAATAGAAACACCAATCACCACAAGAAGTGCAATAGAACCTATCCAGAAAAATACTTTCCTACTGGATTCTCTGGCACCAACTCCGAGATAGATTAAATTAGCAATATAGGCAATGGCAATAACTAAAAATGGTAAATAAACAATGGAATAGAAATAAAACATGGTTCGCTCAGGAAACAATAACCAAGGAGCCCAACCAGCTAAGAACAACAAAATTATTGTTCCTGAACGCCAATTTCTTGATCTTAAGAAATTCAACAAAAGCAAAACTAAAGCCAAAACACCAGTCCACCAAATAAGAGGATTGCCAAGGGCTAGAACTTCACTAGCACAATTATCACTTGCACAATTAGTTAAATTTTCTTTGTAATAAAAAGAAGTCGGTCTTTGTAAAATTGGCCAACCCAAAGCATAAGCCTCATAACTGTGATCAGTTTTGAGATTTATGTGAAAATTCCAAATTTGTTCGTGATAAGCCAATAAAGATTTAAGGGTATTAAGAATTCCTAAACTTTCAGGATTTCTTCCCCAACCATCTTCTGATCTAATCCAACCGGTCCAAGATGCAACATAAACCAAGAAAGCAGGAACTAACAGTTGTATTTTTGCCCACCAAGTATCAACTAAAAGAGTTCCCCACAATGGATACTTTGCTCTGCGCATTTTTCTAAATGAATATTCATAAAAAACAGTGAGAATTCCTATTGCAGCTAAATACCAAAGAGCAGACCATTTAGTAGCTATTGCTAAACCAAGAAATATTCCAGCAGGAATTCTCCAAGGATGCCAAGTAAATCTTCCTCCAAATTTAGAATCAGGTTTTAGATTTCTAGAAATTCTGTCTCTTGCATAATCTCGATCAAGTACTAAACATCCCACACCCAGCATTACAAAGGTGGCCATGATTCCATCAAGCAAAGCTGTTCGACTCATCACAATTGCTAAACCATCAATTGCAATTAGGAAACCTGCTAAAGCACCAAACCAAACAGAGCGAAGTAATCTAATTGCAACACGTGTGGTAACTAAAACTAAAAGTGTGCCCATAAGAGCCACACCAGCGCGCCAACCAAATGAGTCCAAACCAAATAATTGTTGACCAATTGCAATTATCCATTTACCCATTGGTGGATGTGCCACAAATGATCCAATGGTTTCAAATAAATCTGTTCGACCTTGTAATAAGAATTCATTTGCTTTCTCAACGGCTTCTCGTTCATAACCATTCTTTAAAATAGAGAAAGCATCTTTAACGTAATAAGTTTCATCAAAAACGATATCTTCTGGAACATTTAATCGAGGCCATCTAACAAGAGCCGCTATTAAAGTTATTAAAAGAGTTAATCCCCAACTCAAAAGGTGCTGCCTTGGGGCAATATCAACTAATTCATTGGTCTTGTGAATATCAGGAATTCTTCGGGCATGCGCTGGATGAACTTGTCCCACGGCTGAAAGATTACGACTAACTTGTCCCTGAAAGGATGAGGGTTATGAGTGGCGGACAATTAATTTTGGCGGCAACGCCTTTAGGCAATATTTTGGATGCATCTGAGCGATTAAAACAAACTTTGCAAGCAGCAGACCTCATCGCAGCCGAAGACACCAGACGTGCCAAAAGATTGTTTGCTGATTTGAATATTGATGTTTCAGCCCCAGTTATTTCACTTTTTGAAGAAAATGAAATAGAAAAAATTCCTGACATTATTGAGAAACTTAAAAATGGTGCCAAAGTTGTAGTAATCAGTGATGCCGGAACACCTGCCATAAGTGATCCTGGTTATCGCTTAGTGACAAAAGCTATTGAAGAAAACATTTCAATAACAGTTATTCCTGGACCAAGTGCAGTTTTATCTGCCTTAATTCTTTCTGGATTACCAACAGATCGTTTTTCATTTGAAGGATTTATTGCGCGTAAAGGAAAAGAACGAACAGAAATACTAAACAACTTAAACACTCAATCTCGAACCATGGTTCTATTTGAATCACCTCGTAGAACACTTCAAACTTTGCAAGATATTCAAGAAGTAGTAGGAGAAAATAGAAAGGCTGCAGTTGTTCGAGAAATATCAAAAACTTATGAAGAAGTAATACGAGGAAGTATTAGCGATTTAGTTTCCTGGGCCCAGGCAAAAGAAGTTTTGGGCGAGATAACACTTGTTATTGCCGGGGTTGAAAATACCGGGAAAAAAGAAGTTGACGAAGAAGCAATCAGACAAGTTAAGCAATTAGTTGATGCAGGATCTAGTTTTAAAGACGCTGTCCAAGAAGTTTCAACACAACAAGGATTGTCTAGACGAGAGCTATACGAAGCTTCTCTAAGATTGGACTCATGAGTAGCGCCAAAGATTCTTTCTATTTATCTACACCTATTTACTATGTAAATGATGCTCCTCATATTGGTCATGCCTACACCACGACAGCAGGAGATGTTTTAACTCGTTGGCATCGCCAACGTGGTGAAAAAGTTTGGTTTCTAACAGGAACAGATGAACATGGCACAAAAGTGCAAAGAACTGCTGAAAGCAATAACTTTAAACCCCAAGATTGGGCAGATAAATTAGTTAACGAATCCTGGTTACCAGTATTAAAAACAATTAATGCCGCAAATGATGATTTCATTAGAACCACTTCCACAAGACACATCAAAGGGGTGCAAGCGTTTTGGGAAAAAGTTAAAGCAAATGGTGCGGTTTATGAAGGAAGTTATGAAGGTCCATATTGTGTGGGCTGCGAAGAATTTAAATTACCTGGAGATTTACTAAAAGAAAATGGGCAAGAATTATGCCCCATTCATTCCAAGCCAGTAGAAATGTTAAAGGAAAAAAACTGGTTCTTTAAACTTAAGCAATATCAACAACCATTAATTGACCACTACACAAAACATCCAGAAAGTATTCAACCTCAATCTGCTTATAACGAAGTAATGGCTTTTCTGAAACAAGGTCTTGATGACATATCAATGTCAAGATCAGCTGTTTCTTGGGGAATTCCTTTACCTTGGGATAAAAACCAAGTTGTTTATGTTTGGTTTGATGCACTACTTAATTACATAACTGCAGCAGGTTATGGCGCTCCAGCAGATAGTGAAGAAGGAAAACTATTCAAAAGTGTGTGGCCAATAGATGTTCATCTAGTTGGTAAAGACATTTTAAGATTTCATGCTGTTTATTGGCCAGCAATGTTGATGGCAGCAGAAGTCGAATTACCAAAATGTGTGTTTGCTCATGGTTGGTTATTAGTTGGTGGAGAAAAAATGAGTAAAACAAAATTAACAGGAATTCCACCTTCACAAATTGTTGATTATGTGGGAGCAGATGCATTTCGTTACTACTTTTTATCTGCTATCAGATTTGGTCAAGATGGATCATTTTCATGGGAAGATTTAACTGCAAGATACACAGCTGAATTAGCAAATGGATTAGGAAATCTTGCATCCCGTGAAGCGGCAATGATTGAAAAATACTTTGCCGGAGTTATTCCAAAACCTGGCCAACTTAATGCTGCTGATCAAGTCTTAGTTGAAGCAATAAAAACTGCTGCCACAAAAGCTGATGAATACATTATAAAACTAGATTTTTCTGAAGGAATAAATGAAATCAGAAAAGTTGTGGATGCTGCAAATCTTTATGTGACAGAGCAAGAGCCTTGGAAAATAGCAAAAGATGAAGCAAATAAAGAAAGATTAGCCACAGTTCTTTATTGCGTTGCCGAAACTTTAAGAGCAATCGCTGTTTTGTATAACCCAGTAATGCCTGAAAGTTCAAAGAAGATTTGGAATATTTTGGGAGCCAATGAATCAATTGGTAATATTAATAAGCAAAATATTGACAAGGTTGGAACTTGGGGAATGCTGCCTGCGGGAAGCAAAGTGATTAAGGGCGAAGCAATTTTTCCTCGCCTGGCAGAAGATGAACAATAAAGATAATGAATTACGCGCCAGAAAAGATTTTGGTGTGACCGAATCTAAAAAACGGGAATACCCACCCCTGCCAGAAAAACTAAATACCTCCACAATTGATGCGCATTGTCATTTAGACATTGAAGATGAAGATATTTTCATGAGCGTTGAAGACTCATTAGCCAAAGCAAAAGCTGTGGGAATTGTGGGAATTGTGCAAGTAGGAGTAGATGTTCCAAGTTCTCGCTGGGCACTAAAAACAGCAAAAGAGTTTTCCCAAATCCATGCCACCGTGGCAATTCATCCCAACGATGCACCATTAATTGCTTTAGAAAAAAGTGAAAGTGCATTGGATGAAGCCATTGCTGAAATTAGTGAACTTGCCCAAGATGAGGCAGTTAGAGCAATTGGTGAAACTGGAGTTGATTTCTTTAGAACAAGTGTTGAAGGAAGAGATTTCCAAGAAAAATCTTTTAGAGCCCATATCCAAATTGCAAATAAACTAAATAAACCTGTGATGGTTCATGATCGAGACGCCCACCAAGAAGCTTTGAAAATTTTAGATGAAGAAAAAGCACAACAAGTAATATTTCATTGTTTTTCTGGCGATAAAGACTTTGCCCAAGAATTAGTTAAAAGAGGATGGTATTTATCTTTTGCCGGAACTTGTACCTTTAAAAATGCTTCAAACCTAAGAGAAGCTTTGCAAGTAACACCACTTGAAAATATTTTGGTAGAAACAGATGCCCCATTTCTTACCCCTATGCCATATCGGGGTTATCCAAATTCTTCTTACATGATTCCTTTAACACTTGCCACCATGGCACAAGAAATGAATGTTGATACCGACACCGTGGCAAATGCAACAAGGGTTAATGCTGAAAAACTTTTCGGAAAGTTTGAATGACAAACCAACTACTTACCCCCACTGAAATTAGAGAACTTGCCTCAAAACTTGACTTAAAACCAACTAAAAAACTAGGCCAAAACTTTGTCACAGATCAAAACACTGTGGAAAAAATTGTTCGAACCAGCAAAGTTAGTAAAGATTCAATTGTTTTAGAAGTTGGACCAGGATTGGGTTCTCTCACCTTGGCCCTTCTTGCTACTGGGGCAAAAGTATTTGCTGTTGAAATTGACCAACGATTAGCAGAGCTATTACCTATTACTGCTAAAGCAAAAGGTTTTAGTGGTGATCAACTTGAAGTCATCAATAAAGATGCCCTAGAAATAACCACTCATGAAGTAAAAAATCCAAATATTTTAGTAGCAAATCTTCCCTACAACGTTTCTGTTCCAGTGATAATTCATATCTTAGAAACATTTCCCAGCATTGAAAACTATTTAGTAATGGTGCAATCAGAAGTAGCAGATCGTCTGGCAGCCTCACCTGGCTCAAGAACTTATGGTTCACCCAGTGTGAAATTGCAATGGTATGGAGAAGTTTCTAAAGCAGGTTCAGTTTCAAGAAGTGTGTTTTGGCCTGTTCCTAATGTTGATTCTGATTTAGTGCAAATTACAAGAAAAAAAGATGTTGATCAGTCAATTAGAAAAGAGCTGTTTGCTGTTGTTGATGCAGCATTTTCCCAAAGAAGAAAGATGCTTCGCTCCGCTTTAAGTTCTATGTGTGCAGGTTCAGAAAAAGCATCTGAAATTCTTGAATCAGCACAAATTGACCCACAATTGCGTGGGGAAGCATTGAATGTGGATGACTATGTGCGCTTGACTTATGCCATGAAGAAAAGTGGCATAACTATTAATTCAACAAGATCATGACTGCAAATTTACAAGACTTAGCACCAAAACATGTTTTAGTAAAAGTTCCAGCAAAAATTAACCTGTCACTAAAAGTTGCACCACTTGGGGAAGATGGTTATCACGAATTAGCAACGGTTTTTCATGCTGTTTCTATTTATGATGAAGTAACAGTAAGTATGGTTCGACCTGGTCAAGAAGGAATTTCTGTTGGCGGATCTAATGCAGAAAAAGTGCCAACAAATAAAGATAATTTAGTTAACAAAGCCATAACTGAAATTGCCAAACATGTTAACCAACCCATTCATGCCCGAATCCATATAGATAAATCCATTCCAATTGCTGGAGGAATGGCGGGGGGAAGTGCTGATGCTGCTGCCACAATTATTGGAATAAATTATTTATGGGATTTTCATTTAACAATTGATGAACTTAATTTAATTGCTTCCAAAGTTGGTTCTGATGTTCCATTTTTATTACACGGAAATACAGCTCTTGGATACGGCCGAGGTGAACAATTAACCCCGGTACTGCACAGAGACTCATTGCATTGGGTAATTGCCACAAATAATTTTGGTCTTTCAACACCTGAGGTGTATGCAGAATTTGATCATCTCACCAAAGACAAAGAAGCAACAGATCCAGAAATTTCTTTGGAATTACTTAAAGCTCTAGCTCATGGAAACCCTAATGAAGTAGCAAAAAATCTTGTCAACGATTTGCAAGCTGCTGCTTTGTCTTTGAAACCAGAATTAAGAAGATTACTCAGAGCAGGTGAAGAAGCAGGTGCTTTAGCTGGCATTGTTTCAGGATCTGGACCAACTTGTGTTTTTCTGTGTTTGGATGACACCGCAGCATCAGATATTGCAATTGATCTATTAAGTAGTGGAACTTGCACTTCAGCAGTAACTGCTTTTGGCCCAGTACCGGGGGCAAGAATTAAATAGCTTTACTTTTTTGAAGTAAGAACTGGATTTGCTTTTAAGTCAGTCAAACCATTCCACACAAAGTTAACAACTTGAGCAGTGATTTCTTCTTTAGAAATGTGTCTTTCTTCTTCCCACCATTGACCAGTCAAAGCAACAGATCCAACTAGAGCACGGGCATAAATGCCAGCAGATTTTCTTGGTAAACCAAATCTGCCAAAGGCATCAGCTAAAACTGTTTCACATTTATCAACAATGTCATTAACTAAACCAGAATATGCACCAGCACCTTTGGCAGCAGGTGCATCTTTAAGTAAAACTCGATAACCATCTGGATGTTCATCAATATAAGAAAAGAAAGAAAACACAGCTTGTTCCAACATTGTTCTTGGATGACCTGGTTTTAAATTAAAAGTTACAGTGTCAAGTAATTGTCTTGTTTCGCGATCAAGAATAACTGCATACAAACCATCTTTACTTCCAAAGTGTTCATAAATAACTGGCTTAGAAACTGAAGCCCATTGGGCTATTTCTTCAACTGAAACTGCTTCATAACCTTTTTCAGCAAATAAATGTCTAGCAACATTAATTAATTGTTCGCGTCTTTCATGACCACTCATACGTGTGCGACCGGCTTCACGTTCTACTTCTAAAGCCGCCTTACTTACACGCTCGCGAGCACGCTCTGCTTCAAGTTGCATTTTCTCTTGGGCCTTAAGTAATTTCTTTGCAGCTTTGAGTTCGTCTTTAGTAGGTTCACTCGTTGAATTGGTAGGCACGCATCAACGCTACAACTCCAGATGGTTAGGCTTATTCGAGCACTGGTTCACTTGCACTACAAATCAGATAAAAGCTATTCCGGGATCGTCCAATTGGCAGGACATCGGCCTTTGGAGCCGCGAATCGGGGTTCGAGTCCCTGT
>SXYE01000053.1 GCA_005789325.1 Actinomycetota bacterium | reverse complement strand
GAAATACTAAGATTCTTTGGAAAGCACCTGTTGCCAAAACTATTTTCTTAGCCCTGATGTGCCAAGTTCTCATTCGAGCAAAATCAGGAGTGATACTTGAACTTAAATGATCTGAACGCCTCTCAACAGCAACCACATAATTTTGGTCGTATAAACCAATGGCAGTAGTTCTTTGTAAATGGGTTACATTTTCTTTCTTTAAGCTTTTAAGTAAAGAAGTATCAATTTTTTCATTTAAATCTTTTTGATGACCGCCCACTTCAAATTGGTCATCTAAAATAATTACACTTTTTCCTGACTGAGCTGCTTTTTGTGCTGCTTTCAATCCACTTGTTCCTGCACCAATTACTAAAACATCAACGTGTTTAAACGTTTTGTCGTATCGTGCTTTATCAGGTTGAATTGGTAGATCGCCCACACCAGCAAGACTTCTAACAACTAGTCCATCAACTAATTCAATTCTGGTTGCTGGAACCATCGGTTCACCACTTCCAGAATCAATCTGAACCATGGCGCAAGGTTCTTCGTACCCAAGTCCAAAGACACCTCGTGGTCTAAAGCGATATGAACTCTCAGTAACAACTTTTATGCCATTTCTTAGTAACGCAGCAGAAAGTGGTTCACCTTTGTTTCCGTGATAATTGACGCCATCAAAAGTAAATTGCACGGTACTCATTTAGGCCTACTTGGTTGTTCTGTAAAAGGTTTGTAGCTTGGCCCAAATTCATGAGTAACAGTGTTACGCCATACGTTAAACCATCTTCTGCAACCAACATTGTGAACCCAACGCTCAGCAAACCAACCTTTGTTGTTGTTGCGATAAAAGATATATTCTGCCCATTGTTTATCTGTTAATTCTTCAGGTTTTTCAGGATATACAACGTGGGCTTCACTTCCGTAATGAAATTCTGTTTCATCTCTTGGTCCACACCATGGACAATTAATAAGTAGCATTATGTATTTTCCTAATGTGCCACACCGGCTGCGCCGTGTTCATCGATTAAGTGACCTGTTACAAATCGATCAAGTGAATATGGTTTTACTAATTCATGTGCTTTGTTGTGTGCAATTGTGTCAGCAAAGGCCCAACCAGAACCTGGTGTTGCTTTGAAACCACCAGTGCCCCAACCAGAATTTATGAACAAATTTTCAACAGGTGTTAAGCCCAAGATTGGTGAAGCATCAGGTGCAATATCAACTATTCCACCCCAAGTTCTTAATAAATGAGCTCTAGAAAAAATTGGAAACAATTCAAGTGCTGAAGCCAATTGATGTTCAATTACATGAAATCCACCACGTTGTGCATAAGAGTTATAGGCATCTGTTCCTGCACCCATTACTAATTCACCTTTATGGGCTTGGCTGACATAAACGTGTACAGCACCACTCATAATTACGGTGTCTAGCACGTGTTCTAATAATTCAGAAACTAAAGCTTGAAGTGGCCTACTTTGTAATGGAACTCTAAATCCTGCCATCTCGCATAAAACTGAAGTATGACCTGCTGCTGCCATAGCAACTTTGTTAGCTGATATAAATCCTTGGTTTGTGTCAACTCCTACTACTTTGCCATTTTCAACTTTAATGTTTTTAACTTCGCAGCCTTGTATTAAATCCACACCTAAATCACTGGCAGCTTTGGCATAACCCCAGGCAACCCAGTCATGTTTCGCAATTCCACCTCGTGCTTGGTATGTTGCACCTAAAACTGGATATCTGACATCTGGAGAAATGTTTACAATTGGTGCAATCTTTTTAACTTCTTCAGGGGTTAACCATTGTGAATCAATATCATTTACTGCGTTTGCGTAAAAGTTTCTTTGTTTACTTCTTAAATCACTAACACTATGAGCAAGGGTCATCACACCTCGTTGGTCAAAAAACATTTCATAACCAACTTCTTCTTCTAGGCCTTCCCAGAGTTGAAGTGATTTTTCATAAATTCCGGCACTTTCATCCCACAAATAATTGGATCTAATGATGGTGGTATTTCTTCCCATGTTTCCACCAGCTAGCCAACCTTTTTCTAAAACAGCAACATTTGTTATTCCAAAATTTTTAGCTAAGTAATAGGCAGTAGCTAATCCATGTCCACCCGCACCTATAACAATGACGTCATAAGACTTTTTTGGGGAAGGGTTTTTCCACAGAAAATCTGGATGCTCAGGTAACTCTTCTGTGTGCCTTCTTGTGATTGTCATTTATTTAAGATTTCAATCTGGTCATGTCAGGATCAAATTGTGGATCATTACCAACTTTGGCCTTAACTAATTTATCAAAATATTGAATTTCAACTTTGGTGCCAATTTTGCTGTGTTCAATTGGTAACCAGGCGTATGCAAGTGGGGCACTGACACTATGACCGTAATATGCAGAAGTTGTGTAACCCACAACTTTGTTATTAACTAAAACAGGCTCTTTTCCCATAACTACATCTAAGTCTTTTTCTATAACTAGGCAACTTAATTTACGAGTAATGTTCTCAGGATTTATCTTGGAAAGAGCCTCGTGACCAATGAATCCACCAGTTTTTCTAACAGCAAAGCCTAAGCCTGCTTCATAAGGATTATGTTCACTTGTCATTTCAGCACCATATGATCTGTAGCCTTTTTCTAAACGCATACTGTTGAAAGCTCCACGACCAGCAGGAATTAGTCCAAACTTTTTACCAGCCTTAAACAGTGTGTCCCAAAGCTTTAGTGCCATGTCGGCATCAGCATAAATTTCAAAACCAAGTTCACCAACATAAGACAATCTCCACAGAGTTACCGGGACTTGCCCAAGATAAGTTTTTTTGGCTTTGAAGTAACCAAGGGATGCATTTGATAAATCATCTTCACAAATTGATTGAGCAAGTTGTCTTGCTTTTGGTCCAAAGAGTCCTAATCCAATTGTTCCTGCAGTTATGTCACGCACATGCACGTTGTTAGGAGCACTGTTTTGCAATCTAATTAGGTCAACATTGCCGTTTGCACCAAGTATGAATTGGTTTTCACCAAGTCTGGTTACTGTTATATCGCTGATGATTCCACCGTGATCGGTAAGCATTAAGCAGTAAGTAATGGAACCAACAGGTTTATCTAGTTTTCCAGTGGTTTGATGTTGCAGAAAATCAAGTGCCCCTTTTCCTGATACTTCAATTCTTTTTAATGACGTGATGTCAAAGAGTCCAACATTTTTTCTAACATATTGTGCTTCAGCACCAACAATTGGTGACCAATGCATGCTGGCCCACGGATTTCGTTTGGGTGATTTGAACTTAGAAACTAGTTTTTTATTTGTTTCATACCACTGTGGTCTTTCATAACCTGTTGCTTCTAAAAAGTATCCACCTAAGGTTTTTTGTCGAGGATAAAAACCAGTTGTTCTAATTGGTCTTGGTTCCTTCATTGGCTCTAATGGATGCAAAATGTCATAAACCTCTACGTAGTTTTGTTTGCCACGCATCTCAATATGTTCTGGACCAAGTTGGTGTTTTTCAAATCTGTTTACATCTGACTCATGGACAGATAGGGAAGGATGACCATCAACTAACCATTCAGCAATTGCTTTTGCAACACCTGCAGAATGCGTGACCCAAACAGCTTCTGCTGTCCAAAAACCTTTTAACCCAGCCCATTCACCCATCAACGGGAATCCATCAACAGTGAAAGAGAACAAACCGTTCATAGCGGTATCAATTTTTGAT